>JAAYWX010000093.1 GCA_012516225.1 Clostridiales bacterium | reverse complement strand
CTATGCGTACAGGGGATGTTTTGCGCAAAGCGCGGCAACGCGCCTGTCTATATTCTCCTTCTGTGCATTAAAATCACGGATTGCAAGCACGATAAGCTCCGCTATCTCCACAATATCCTCCTCAACAAATCCGCGCGTCGTCACCGCAGCGGTGCCGAGGCGCAGGCCGCTTGTTTCCTTTGCGCTTAACGGATCGTTCGGGATTTTGTTCTTGTTCGTGGTAATGTGAACCTCATCAAGACGTGCCTCAAGTTCGCGCCCGGATATGCCGGTTCCTCGGAGGTCAAGAAGGACAAGATGGTTGTCGGTTCCTCCGGAAACGAGGTTAATGCCTCTTTTCAGAAGCTCGTCCGCCAAAACCGCGCAGTTTCTGTGAAGCTGTTTCTGATATTCCATGAATTCCGGCTTCAGTGCCTCTCCAAAAGCAACCGCCTTCCCTGCGATAACGTGCATAAGCGGGCCGCCCTGACAACCGGGGAAAATTGCGCTGTTGATCTTTTTTGCTATTTCTTCGTCATTTGTCATTATAGCTCCTCCCCGAGGGCCGCGGAGAGTTTTATGCGTTGTCGTAGTCACAACATCGGCATATCCAAATGGTGAAGGGTGCAGCCCTGCGGCTACCAATCCCGCAATATGTGCCATATCTACCATAAGATATGCTCCGCATTCCTTAGCTATAGCAGAAAATTTTTCAAATTCAAGCACGCGGGGATAGGCTGAAGCTCCCGCTATTATCATTTTAGGTTTCGTTTCAAGCGCGATGGCTCTAACCTCGTCATAGTCTATTCGTCCGGTTTCGGGATTGACTCCGTACGAAACCATGTTATAATTCTTGCCGGAAAACTTGACCTTGCACCCGTGGGTCAAATGTCCGCCCGCATCAAGATCCATTCCAAGAACCGTATCTCCCTGTTTGCAAAGCGCAAGATAAACGGCATAATTTGCTTGAGACCCGCTGTGCGGCTGGACATTTGCATATTTGCATCCAAAAAGCGCTTTAAGACGCTCAATAGCAATATTCTCCACAACATCGACATATTGGCAGCAGCCGTAATAGCGCTTTTAGGGGTATCCTTCCGCGTATTTGTTGGTAAGCGCGCTGCCGACAGCCGCTAAAACAGCCTCGCTTACAATATTTTCCTAAGCTATAAGCTCTATGTTGTCACGCTGCCTTTTAAGCTCAAGAGCCATTGCGTCCGCAACTTCTTTGTCCTGCCGTGAGATAATTTCAAGCTGATTTTCCACCATCATCTGTGCGCCCTCCGTTAATTTTTATATGTCATAATATTTTTTGCGTTTTTTACAAAAATATCGCCGCAGGATAATACGGAGCTTTGCCGAAGTATTTTTTCTATGTGCAAGTTGACTTAATTAAAGCCTTATATATTGTAATTATAAATGAAACGGTAGAGCTTGGCAACTGTCTAAATGCGAAAAAACTTTGATTTTGCCGGGCGCGATGTTATACTAATGGACGATTAATCAGCATTGCAAAGGAGCGCGCAATGAGAACTCCCGAACAGGTAAACGAAATTATAGCAGGGCTTGAGTCCGAATATCCTATGGCGCAATGTTCTTTAAATTATGAAAAGGACTATGAGCTTCTTTTCTCCTCAAGGCTTGCCGCCCAATGCACAGATGACAGAGTCAACAAAATAACTCCCGCTCTGTTTTCAAAATATCCGAACCTTCAGTCCATAGCTGCTGCCGATATTGCCGATATTGAAGAAATTGTACGCCCCTGCGGTTTTTTTCGCACTAAAGCGCGTGATATAATAGACTGTGCAAACATACTTATTGAACGTTACAGCGGAAAAGTTCCGGATACTATGGAAGATCTGACTTCCCTGCCCGGCGTCGGTCGGAAAACGGCAAACCTCATTCTCGGCGATATCTTCGGGAAGCCGGCCGTCGTGGTAGATACTCACTGCATAAGGCTTTCAAACCGCATAGGACTTGTTGACAATCTGAAAGATCCGTATAAAATTGAGCTCGCTCTCCAAGCTGTTCTTCCTCCTGATAAATCATCGGATTTCTGCCACAGGTTGGTTCTGCACGGGAGAGCAGTATGTTCCGCAAGAAAGCCTGCGTGCCATAAGTGCTGCATAAGACATCTATGCAAACAGTTTGAAGGAGCTTAGAAAGCTGTACAAACCCGTCATAATGCCTCTTTGGGGTTAATTTATGTACAAAAGGTAAAATTTTTTTGGTTTTTGATTAAAAGCACTTTTAATATGCGTATGTTTATATTAAAATAACTATTGTGATTCTATGGAACGGAGCGCTGATATGGAAGAAAATAAACCTATATATAAACGAGTACTTCTTAAAATAAGCGGCGAAGCCCTTGCGGGCGAACAGGGCCGCGGGCTTGACTTCAATGTCATAGAAGATGTGTGCAAAGCTATAAAGAAATGCACCGAGCTTGGCGTAGAGGTAGGCGTGGTGGTAGGCGGCGGCAACTTCTGGCGCGGCGTCAAGGACGGCGGCGGCAAAATGGAGCGCACCCGCGCTGACCATATGGGAATGCTGGCAACCGTTATGAACAGTCTTGCCATTGCGGACGTTTTAGAGCAAATGGGCGTTGAAGTCCGCGTTCAAACGGCTATCGAAATGCGCGCCATTGCAGAGCCTTATATACGCGGGAGAGCAATGCGTCATCTTGGGCTTGGAAGAGTCGTTATTTTTTGTTGCGGAACCGGCAATCCTTTCTTTTCAACTGATACCGCTGCGGTGCTTAGAGCCGCTGAAATCGAGGCGGATGCTATTTTGCTTGCCAAAAATGTGGACGGTGTATACTCCGCGGATCCGAAACTTGACCCCACGGCAGTCAAATATGACTCTATCTCATATGACGATGTCCTTGCGCCGCATCTTGCCGTAATGGATTCCACAGCCACCTCTCTTTCAATGGACAACAAGATACCTGTTGTCCTTTTCGCTCTCAAAAATCCCGAAAACATAGTCCGCGTTGTCATGGGCGAAAAAATCGGAACCATAGTTCAATAGCCTCTTATACTGAGGAACTTTCTATATACCAGATATATATTTCTTTTGCTGTAAAACTAATTCGGAGGGAAACAAAATGGCAGACAACTATCAGGAATTTTCCGCTAAAATGAAAAAAACAACAGAAGTTCTTAGCGCGCAGTTTGATTCTGTCCGTGCTGGACGCGCGAACCCCGCAGTCCTTGACCAGATAAGGGTCGATTATTACGGTGTTCCTACTCCCATCAACCAAATAGCGTCCATCGCTACCCCCGACCCTCGCTCGCTTTCTATCCAGCCTTGGGACGCAAGTTCCCTTAAGCTTATCGAAAAGGCTATTTTGGAGTCTGATCTCGGGATAAATCCTACAAATGACGGAAAAGTCATTCGTCTCGTTTTTCCGCAGCTTACCGAAGAACGAAGGAAAGAGCTTATTAAGCAAATCAAGAAATATGCGGAAGACGCAAAAGTGGCAGTCCGCAACATCCGTCGCGACGCTATGGAGCACTATAAAGATCTGAAAAAAAAGTCTGAAATTACGGAAGATGACCTGAAGGATATCGAAAAAGATCTTCAGAAGCTTACTGACGACTATGTAAAGGAAATTGACAATATCGCCGCGAAGAAGGAAAAGGAGCTAATGGCTATCTGATGATGCGGTTTTTGAAAACACAAAGGCGGGCGGGGGAAGTGGATTTCGATAATCTCCCCCGCCACATTGCCATTATTATGGACGGCAACGGAAGATGGGCAAAAAAGCGAGGGCTGCCCCGAACGGCGGGACACGCGGAAGGTGCGGAAACTTTCCGCTCAATCGCGACATACTGCAAGGAAATAGGCATAGAGTATCTCACCGTATACGCTTTTTCGACTGAAAATTGGAAACGCCCCGCCGAGGAAGTTTCATCGATAATGAATCTGCTCGAAAAATACCTCTGCGAATCAATAGAACGCATGGAACGCGATAATGTCAAGATGAAATTTTTCGGCGACATTACCCCTCTTTCCCCAAAGCTCCGTCAGCTTATCGAGAGAACGTGTGAGATAAGCACACATTACGACGGATGCCAGGTCAATATCTGCTTGAATTACGGAGGAAGGGACGAAATATTGCGTGCTGCAAAGCTCTGTGCGGAAAGCTATGCGGCCGGAAACGCAGATGCCTTTTCCGAGGATGTTTTTTCATCAAACCTCTGGTCCGCCGGCATTCCCGATCCGGAAATCATAATCCGTCCGGGCGGTGAAAAGCGCCTCAGCAATTTTCTGCTCTGGCAGTCGGCTTATTCTGAGCTCTATTTTACGGATACTCTATGGCCAGATTTCTCTAAAGAAGATATTAACTGTGCTATAGCGTGGTTTCAAGGCCGGGAAAGGCGGTTCGGCGGAATTTGATTTTTTGCATGGCGCGGCGGCTTGCCGCTGCGTCCGAAAGGAAGCATACAAATGAGAACCAGAACAATTGTTGGAATAACGGCAATTCCCCTTTTTATACTGCTTATATTTTTCGCGCCGCTTTGGGCCTTTGCTATTGCTGTGGGTCTAATATCCGCAGGTTCTGCATGGGAATTTCTCCGCTGTGTAGATCCAAACATGCCCGTAAGACTCAGGGCATACGCTTCTGCTTCAGCCTTTTTGATACCGCTTGTTTACGCGTTTGCGCAAAAAGGTGCGGTAACAATAATAAGTACAACCGTATATTTCCTTGCGGTACTGATGTTTATGGAGATTATGCTGTCATACCGGAAGGATGAACGAATAAAGACGCAAACTCTTCTTCAGGTAATTTTTGCCGGAGCTGTAATGCCCCTTTTGCTCTCATCTCTCGTCAGAATAGGATTGAGGAGCAATTCTTCCGTTTATGTTTTTCTGCCTCTTGTTGCCGCATTTTCAAGCGACAGCGGTGCCTATTTCGCCGGCAGCTTTCTCGGCAAGCGGAAGATTTTCCCCCACCTTTCTCCCAACAAGTCGCTTGAAGGATGTATAGGCGGGGTCTTGTCCGCAATTGCTATGATGCTTGTATACGGTGCTGTACTCACAGCTTTAAGCTATAATGTGAATTTCTTCCTTCTTGTGCTTTACGGTCTGTTCGGAAGCGCGGCCTGTCAGTTCGGCGACCTCGCATTTTCCGCGGTCAAGCGCGAATATGGTATAAAGGATTATGGCAAGCTTATCCCCGGACATGGAGGAATGCGTGACAGATTTGACAGCATGCACTTCACTGCACCCATGATGGAACTTCTTGTTCTCCTGCTCCCTGCAATATCGTGAAAAACATATTTCTGCTTATATCTGCTTTCGTTGGTTATACTTATTTTCAGAGGAACGCATTATGGTAAAATCTATATCCGTACTCGGCTCCACGGGAAGCGTCGGAAAGCAGGCGCTTGCTGTAGCCGAAAGGCTTAATATCCCTGTCAAAGCCATTTCGGGCAACACAAATATTGAGCTTCTTGAACATCAGGCCCGCAAATTTAAACCTGAATTTGTCTGTGTCTATGAAGAGTCCCGCGCAAAAGATCTGAAAAATGCTCTTGCTGATACGGACATTAAAGTTGGCGGCGGAATGAGCGCCCTTAAAGACTGTGCCTGCAGCTATGCAGATTGCGTTGTCACTGCGGTTTCCGGTTCGGTAGGGCTTCTGCCCACTTTGGCTGCCATCGATGAGGGGCGGCGCATAGCTCTCGCAAATAAGGAAACGCTTGTCTGCGCCGGAGAAATAGTTATGCGGCGTGCCGCTGAAAAAGGCGCGGAAATTATCCCTGTAGACAGCGAACACTCAGCAATTTTCCAGTGCCTTCAGGCGCAGGGGCCGGAAAAGGCGCTTCGTCGCATTTTTCTTACCGGTTCCGGAGGTCCTTTCCGCTGTATGTCTCGTGAAGAAACAAAAAATGTTACTCCAGATATGGCCGTTGCCCACCCAAATTGGAATATGGGCGCAAAAATCAGTGTTGACAGTGCAACCATGATGAACAAGGGACTGGAATTTATAGAGGCAATGCATCTTTTTTCCGTTGCTCCGGACGAGATACAGGTCATAATACATCCTGAAAGCGTAATACACTCAATGGTAGAGTATAAAGACGGCTGTGTTATCGCCCAGCTCGGAGTACCGGATATGGCTATCCCTATACAGTACGCCCTGACTTATCCCGAACGCGCCGAAAGCAATCTGTCCGCACCTGATTTTTTTGCTCTTTCAAAACTTACGTTTTATGAACCCGAACCCGAAAAAACTCCCTGCCTCGCTCTCGCTATGGATTGCGCCCGCCGCGGCGGAACTGCTGCGGCTGTTATGAGCGCCGCGAACGAAGAGGCGGTTTACCTGTTTTTAAGCGGAAAGCTTGGGTTCAACTCAATTTATGACATTGTCGCCGATGCCGTAAACACTCTTGCTTCAACCGGCACACCGACATTGGAGTCACTGCAAGGCGCAGACAATGCGGCACGGCGCTTTGTTTTGGAAAACTACCGCAAATATAGAGGTTAGTCTATGTACATCTTAATAGCAATACTAATATTCGGATTTCTTATCGTAACTCACGAGCTGGGGCATTTTCTGCTCGCAAAAGCATTCAACGTATATGTAAACGAGTTTGCCGTCGGTATGGGGCCCGCCCTTTTCAGAAAAAAACACGGTGAAACCTACTATGCTCTCCGGGTTCTTCCTATAGGCGGATTCTGCGCCATGGATGAAGATGAGGAGTCCGACAATCCCCGTGCCTTTACAAATCCGGAGTGGTGGAAGCGCTTCTTTATTCTTTTTGCCGGCGCCGCCATGAACTTTTTAACCGGGCTCGTCATACTCGCTTTCATTGTCCCCAGATCTCCCGCATTCATGACCCCCGCCATAACGGGCTTTTTTGAAAACTGTCCCTACGAGGGCGAAAACGGTTTTATGGAAAACGACATACTCTATAAAATCGATGGACACCGTGTCTTCTTTTCTTCGGACATTTCCCTTCTTTTAAGCCGAAATGACAGCGAAACCCACGATTTTACGCTTATCAGAAACGGGAAAAAGGTCGAACTTGAAGATTTTCGTTTTGTCCCCGTCGAATATGAGATAAACGGAGAAAAGGTGATGAAATACGGCCTTTACTTCGGTATCAAGGAAAAAGGTTTTTTCGCGGGCGCAAAGTACACATGGAACAGTGCCAAAAACTTTGTGCGCATGGTCTGGATGGGACTTTCTGATCTTCTGACCGGTACGGTAGGACTTAGGGAACTTTCCGGCCCGGTAGGCATCGTCGATATTATCAACGATGTCGGAGAAAGCTCCGAAACACCGACTGCCGCCGCATACAGCATCGCATACCTTGCCGCTTTTATTGCTGTCAACCTTGCTGTGATGAATCTCCTTCCACTACCGGCACTTGACGGAGGCAGGCTTCTGTTTTTACTTGTAAATGCCGCTGTAGAAGGAATTTTCAAAAAGAAGCTGAATCCAAAGTACGAGGGCTACGTCCATGCCGCCGGGTTTGTCTTGCTGCTTGGACTGATGGCAATCGTAATGATAAACGATATCTATAAACTCATTTCTTAGCTTTCTCTCCGCCCGCGCAGCGGCGCGGGCCGCAGAAAGGAGAATGCACATGCGCAGAGAACATACAAAAATCATAAAAGTAGGCAACATTTCCATCGGAGGGGACTCTCCCGTGTCTGTGCAGTCAATGTGCAGCACAAAGACGGAGGACATAGACGCAACACTTACCCAAATTGAATCCCTTTCCAAAGCCGGCTGTGATATTGTACGCCTCGCCGTTCCAAACGAGGCAGCCGCAAAAGCGCTTCCCATAATACGCAGGAACTGCAAAGTTCCGCTTGTGGCTGACATACATTTTGATTATAGGCTTG
>JAAYWX010000092.1 GCA_012516225.1 Clostridiales bacterium | reverse complement strand
GGACATTTTGTCCCGCGCTTTTGCGTTGTTTCGCAAAAAACTGGGTATAATTCAGTTGTGGTTTTCTCTTATGAACGTCCGGTACAAGAAACAAAATATTGACAAGCTTTGATAAAGCTGATAGAATTTATCAGTCATATTGTAGAAACTGCGGCAAAAATAAGGGATTAAAAATATCGGTGCCGCTTTTGCAGAGTTTTTGTGCTTTGCTAATCAGCGACCCTTTATGATAGAACAGAGCATGTACCCCTAACTTCGGGGTTATTATGGTGGTACCGCGAAGTCAGGCTTTCGCTCCTAAATCACAGGGGACGGGAGCATTTTTTTTAGAGAGCATTTTTTGGAGGAACACAATAGAGATGGAAAAGTTTGGATTAAATGAGCTTAGAGAGAAATTTCTTTCATTTTTTGAAAGCAAGGGGCATCTGCGCCTGCCCAGTTTTTCTCTTATTCCTCAGAATGACGCATCACTGCTGCTCATAAATTCCGGCATGGCGCCGATGAAGCCATGGTTTACAGGAGAACAAGAGCCGCCATGCCGTCGCGTAACCACCTGCCAGAAGTGCATACGCACAGGCGATATTGAGAACATTGGACATACAGCACGCCATGGAACTTATTTTGAAATGCTTGGAAATTTCTCATTCGGAGATTACTTTAAGCATGAGGCTATCGCGTGGAGCTGGGAGTTTCTTACCTCTCCGAAATGGCTTGGCATGGATCCCAACAGGCTTTATCCATCCGTTTATGTCGAAGATGAAGAGGCTTTTGCCATCTGGCGTGATGAAATAGGCATTCCAGAGGAGCGCATTACAAAGCTGGGCAAGGAAGATAACTTCTGGGAGCACGGTTCCGGACCGTGCGGTCCATGCTCGGAAATATATTATGACCGCGGCGAAAAATACGGTTGCGGCAAGCCGGACTGCAAGGTCGGCTGCGACTGTGACAGATATATTGAAATTTGGAACAATGTTTTCAGCCAGTTCAACAATGACGGTGCCGGCAACTATACGGAACTTGCTCAGAAAAACATCGATACCGGCATGGGTCTTGAAAGACTTGCGGTTGTATGCCAGGATGTGGACTCCCTGTTTGATGTCGATACGGTTATGAGCATTACCAACAAAGTCAGCGAAATTACGGGAGCAAGGTACGGTCAGTCAAAGGAAACAGATGTTTCACTGCGCGTTATTACAGACCATATACGCAGCGCAACAATGATGATATGCGACGGCGTACTTCCATCCAACGAAGGGCGGGGATATGTACTGCGCAGACTTCTCAGACGTGCCGCGCGTCATGGAAAACTGCTGAATGTCCATGAACCTTTTTTGTATGAAGTATGCGGAACCGTTATTGCTGAAAGCAAGATAGCATATCCCGAGCTTGCGGAAAAACAGGAATATATTACACGTGTTATAAAGATAGAAGAAGAGAACTTTGCAAAGACGATAGACGCAGGCATGAGAATAGTTTCTGAAATGCTTGATGAGCACAAGAAAAAAGGCGAAAAAGTATTCAGCGGGGCGGATGCGTTCAAACTATATGATACTTACGGGTTCCCGATTGACCTCACGGCGGAAATTGTTGAGGAACAAGGAATGGAGATAGACCGGAAAGTATTTGATGAGTGCATGCAGGAGCAGAGAACAAGGGCAAGGGAAGCAAGAGCGGCCATGGGCGATCTCGCCTGGGCAGGAATAGACCTTGGACTTGACGCAACGCCGACCCGCTTTATCGGATATGACCGCTTTGAGGATGAATGCCGTGTGCTTGCCGTTGTAGTCGGAGAAGAAGTACGCTCTAAAGCGCACGAAGGCGATGAAGCCATCATAGTGCTTGACAAGACTCCGTTCTATGCGGAAATGGGCGGGCAGACCGCTGACCGCGGATATATAAAAACGCCTAAAGGTGATTTTGAAGTAACCGATGTCCAGAAAAACAAGGCAGGAAAATATTTGCATCACGGTGTTATGAGAAGCGGAGAAATTTCTGTCGATGATATGGTGACGGCAAAAATAGACGCTGAACGCCGCCGCGCGATTATGCGCGCACATTCGGCAACGCACCTTCTGCATAAGGCGCTTAAGACGGTGCTGGGCGACCATGTCGAGCAGGCAGGTTCTCTTGTAGAACCTGATAAAGTCCGTTTTGACTTTACGCATTTCAGCGCAATCGGCGAAGAGGAGCTTGAACTTGTAGAAAAGTATGTAAATCGCGCCATTCTTCAGGGCTATCCCATAGATATAAAGGAAATGCCGATAGGCGAAGCAAAGGCAATGGGAGCAACGGCTTTGTTTTCGGAAAAATACGGAGATATCGTACGCGTTGTCAATATGGGCGGCTATTCTATTGAGCTGTGCGGAGGGACTCATCTTGATAACACTGCCAAAGTAGGACCGTTCCGCATTAAAAGTGAATTTTCAATTGCTTCTGGAGTAAGGCGTATAGAAGCCATAGTCGGTGAACTTGTTATGGAGGAAATGCGCCGCGGTTCCGAGATACTGCGCCGAATGTCAGAAACGCTGAAAACTACTCCAGCGGACTTGGAAGAAAAATTTGCACAGCTTGTATCAGAGTTTAAAAATACAAGGAAACTTGTTGAAAAGCTTCAGGTACAGCAGTTGAAAGCCGAGGCCGACAGAATAATGTTCGGCGCCAAAATCGTAAAAGGGCTG
>JAAYWX010000091.1 GCA_012516225.1 Clostridiales bacterium | reverse complement strand
TTTTTCCGAAGGAATCAACTACTGCGAATTTATGACTTATACAGAATATCTCGGAAGACTGCAAGCTGCCCGCTGCATTCTTGAAATTATGCAGCATGGAGGACACGGTTTTACTTTGAGGGTAAACGAGGCTATAGCCTATAACAAAAAACTTATCTCGAACAATAGGGAACTGCTCAGTGCGCCTTTTTACAAACCAGAATATATTTCCGTTTTTGATGACCCTCAGCATATAGATGTAAGTTTTATACAAAAAAATACCGGCAGTGTTAACTACGGTGATTATAAAGAGCAGATTTCGCCTATAGCCCTGCTGCATTTTATTGAAAACAGGCTGGAAAACAAGGACGGGTGAAATAGAGGGGGCGATTTAAATCAAATGCTATTCCACAAAAATAAGTGATGTAAAGGTAATTGAGCCAGATGTTTTTGCCGACGGCAGAGGCTGGATTATGATCCCGTGGGATTTTTTAATAATGCGGGAACTGGGGATAAGCAGGCCGTTTGTTCAGGATATTCAGAGCTATAACACATTTAAAGGAACGCTGAGGGGACTGCATTTTCAAAACGGAGAGGCAGCTCAGGCAAAGCTGGTCAGGGTTTTGAAAGGTGACGTTTTAGATGTCGCCGTAGATCTAAGAAAAGGATCACCGAATTATATGGAATGGGTATCGGTTGAACTTACTGCAGATAACAAAAAGATGCTGTATATTCCGAGAGGCTTTGCGCACGGATTTGTAACTCTTTGCGATGATACCGAATTTCTGTATAAGACCGATAACGCATATTGCCCGGAGGCCGACAGGTCAATACGGTTTGATGACCCCCAAATAAGCGTTGACTGGGGAATAGATAATCCTATCCTTTCCGAAAAGGACAGGAAAGCACCGCTGCTTTCGGAGTCGGATTGCAGTTTTGTTTACCCTATGTGAGGTTCATATGAAAGTTCTTGTTACAGGAGCAGGAGGATACATAGGAAGGCATGTTGTGAAAAAACTACTGGATATGGGAAATGAGGTCGTTGCATGCAGCAGAAGCTCTGACAAAACAGATGCCGGGGCAATAAACGTAAAGGCGGACATATTGACGGCGGAAAAGCGCGACTGGTTTTCTTTTTTTGGCAGACCGGATGCCTGTGTTCACCTTGCATGGAGGGACGGCTTTGTTCACAATTCGCCCTCGCATATGGAGGATTTGTCAAAGCACTATATATTTTTAAACAGTCTTATTGACGGCGGCATAAAAAAACTTGCGGTTATCGGCAGTATGCACGAGCTGGGATACCATGTGGGGGAAGTTAATGAAAATACGCCGTGCAGCCCTGCGACTTTATATGGAATTGCGAAAGACACCCTAAGAAAAAGCCTTACGATTTCAGTAAGGGATAAAGACTGCGTTTTCCAGTGGCTTCGGGTTTTTTATATTTACGGAGATGATTTAAATAATCACTCTGTTTTCACAAAGATGCTTGAGGCGGAAGGGAGAGGGGAAATGGTTTTTCCCTTTACTTCCGGAAAAAATCTATGCGATTTTATAGAAATCGATGAACTTGCCTCTCAGATTGCCGCCTGCGTCCAGTACGATACAAGGGGGGGGATCATCAATTGCTGCACCGGCAGACCCGTAAGTCTTGCGGAAATGGCACAGGAGTTTATTGCCAAGAATAAACTTTCGCTGAAAATTGAATACGGGGCTTATCCTGACAGAGAATATGACCCACCCGCAATATGGGGAAATTCTGAAAGAATAGAAAATATTATGAGGCGGGGAAAAGGGGAGGCGACCATTTTGTGAAAGGAATTATACTTGCGGGTGGAAAGGGCACGCGCCTTTATCCCATGACTAAAGCCGTATCAAAGCAGCTTTTGCCTATATATGACAAACCGCTTGTTTATTATCCGCTTTCGGTGCTTATGCTTGCCGGAATACGCGATATCCTGCTGATTTCAACGCCTTCAGATACCCCGTCTTATGAAAGGCTGCTGGGAAACGGAGAAGAGATAGGCATATCTATTTCTTACAAAGTTCAGGAAACCCCGAAAGGGCTTGCCGATGCACTTATCCTCGGAGAGGAATTTATAGGGAAAGACAACGTATGCCTTATTTTAGGGGATAACGTTTTCTATGGGCAGAATCTGACGGCTGTTTTAAACCGTGCCGCAGAACGAAAAAAAGGAGCCACGGTTTTCGGGTATCCGGTTAAGGACGCAAGAGTTTTCGGGGTTATTGAAGTCAGCAAGGACCTAAAAGCGGTTTCAATAGAAGAAAAGCCGCGTAATCCCAAATCCAACCTTGCAGTGCCGGGGCTGTATTTTTACGACAGCAGGGCGCCGGAAATAGCAAAGAGCGTTCGTCCGTCTGAAAGAGGAGAGCTTGAGATAACCTCGGTTAACAAAACATATCTGGAAATGGGAGAATTGTATGTCGAACTACTTGGACGGGGAATGGCTTGGCTTGATACGGGTACACCGGAAGGAATGCTGAAAGCGGCGGAATATGTTGAAGCGGTACAGTCAAGGCAGGGGTTTTATATTTCCTGCATTGAAGAAATCGCATGGAGGCGCGGCTTTATCAGCACGGAACGTCTGGCAGAAATAGGCGAAAGGCTTAAAATGACGGATTATGGCAGATATCTGCTTACGCTTGCGAGAGGAGATTAGCCTTTATGAAAACGGTTCTTGTAACCGGAGGAGCAGGGTTTATAGGCAGCAACTTTATCCGATATATGCTGGATAAACACCCAGATTACCGAATTATCAACATAGATGTTTTAACTTATGCAGGAAATCTTGGCAATCTTAGCGGTGTCGAGAATAATGAAAACTACATATTCTATAGAGTGGATATAAGAGATCGGTATGCCGTGGAGAACATATTTGCTTTTTATGATATCGACTATGTGGTGAACTTTGCGGCGGAAAGCCATGTAGACAGATCGATTATAGAGCCGGATGTTTTTCTGACGACAAATATAATCGGTACTCAGGTTCTGCTTGATGCCGCCAAAAACAAATGGAAGCTGCTGCCCGGCGACAAATATGACACTTCTTATAAAGAAGGCGTGCGCTTTCATCAGGTTTCAACAGATGAGGTGTACGGTTCGCTGGAAGGGCAGGGAAAGTTTACGGAAGATATGCCTCTTATGCCGAACAGCCCGTATTCGGCGTCAAAAGCTGCTGCGGATCTTATTGTGCGGGCATACAGGCAAACATACGGAATGCCCGTTACTGTATCAAGA
>JAAYWX010000090.1 GCA_012516225.1 Clostridiales bacterium | reverse complement strand
GTGCTTGACCAGTCCGGCAGTATGGATGATTTTTTCGGCAGCGGCATGACACGGCAGGAGGCGATGAAAGCCGCCGTAAAAAATTTTATCTCATCAGTGCGCAATGACGCATCCGCCAACGGGGCTAATCATCGCATAGCAATTGTGACTTTCAGCGAAGATGCCCAAATATACCGAAACTTTTCCGCAGACTATCCCGAGTTTGAAAGCGCCGTCAGCAATCTGCCAAATCCCAGAGGAAGTACAAATACCGCAAAAGGAATGCTCAAAGCAAAGACGCTGATTGACGGCATTTCCGGACAAAAAGGAAGAAACAGGGCCGTAATTGTTTTCACGGACGGAGTTCCTTCTTCCGGAAGCGACTTTGACGCATCCATAGCAACTGATGCCATAAGTATATCCAAAGCAATTAAAGATGCGGGCGCGACGGTCTATACCATCGGAATTTTTGGAGGTGCCAATCCTAACCAGCTTTACGGCGACCAAGGATTTGCACATAACAGCGACGGAACGGTCGGCTCATATTGGGACGCGCGAAGAATACTCTTCTGGGGAGATGTTACAAAGGCGGCGGTGCCTGCCGGAAACAGGTTCCTCAATTATCTTTCGAGCAATTACGGTGGAGCAACGGAGATAGGGTTGTCAAGGTATGGGTATGACATAGGCTTTTGGGCTTATGAAAAATATACCATTACAATGAATTTTACCAGAACCGCCGCCGGCAATTATTATTTGACAGCAAAGAACAGCGAGGAGCTTAATTCGATTTTTGAAAGCATATCAAGCCAGATAGGCTCTCCAGATACCCTGCTTGGAGACGGTGCGGCAATTCGCGATGTAATTTCAGACTATTTTAATATGCCGGACTCCGTCAGCGCATATACGGTTGCCTGTACGGGAAAAAGCGGAGATACATATACATGGGCTGATACGGAAATTCCTTTTTCCAGCGCGGAGTTGACAATTGATACGGCGGCGAAAACCGTTTCTGCAAGCGGATTTCCGTATGACCAGCAATATGTAACGGCAGTACCGAGAAACGGGACAGATTATGGCAGCAAGTTTGTGGTCACTTTTACGGTTTCACCCAGAGAAGGATTCTGGGGCGGCAATAAAGTTCCGACAAACACATCTGCTTCAGGGCTTTATTCTGGCAGCAGCCTTGTTGAAGATTTCAATATTCCGGAAGTGGATGTACCTATAAACGTTCCGTTTACAGCAAAGGATGTGTCCATTTATCTTAGCGGGACAGTTAAAGTGCAGGATCTGTATTATCCAATAAGCGAGCAGGAGGGGGCAGACTCGTGGAAAGACGATTTTATTGATGTAATCGGCATATCATATGCTGCATCATTTGACAGTCAGCCCTCGCAGGCTCAGACTTCCGTTCCGGTGACAGCAACGATTCCGCCGCTGCACAGCGGCACATACGGTTCCAAACAGGTTTCAGCGGCGGCGAGCATAACGGTCTATAAGCCAGAAATAACATTTGCGGACAGCACCATATATTACGGGGAGAAGGCGGATTACGCTAAAAATCTCACTGAGGTTTCGTGGAAACACGGACTTGCATCTGCCGATCCTGCATCCATGCTCGGAGCGGCGCCCGAACTGACATATGTCTACAGCCCCGAAGCGGCATGGTTCGACGCGGATACCGCAGTAGATGTTGGCGTTAGAGCGGGAAACAGGGATATAACCGGAAACGTGACCTTTATAAACGGAGGAAACACCCATTCAGGCTCTGCGCAGGCCGGTGAATTTGCAGTAAAGGTAAAGACCTGTTCGCTTACTATTTCCAAGAGCGGCTGTGACGGAACTTACGGGGATGACCAGACTTTTATAATAAACATTAAAGGTGCAAATCTCAGC
>JAAYWX010000089.1 GCA_012516225.1 Clostridiales bacterium | reverse complement strand
GTACAGAGTCCAGATGAGCTTATCCGATCGGTCGGAAATTATACAGTAGAATGTTTTGAAAACGGAAATATTTCGGCACAGCACTTCAATACACGCGACGAAGCTGTAAAATACATATCAGCGCTGAACTGCCGTGCGGCACTTCGCGAAACGAACTTAGAAGATGTATTCATAAAATTTGCGGGGAAGGGCATTGCAGATGACGGGCATACGGACAGCGCTTTGGGAAAAATGGGTTGAGTTTGCACATTCTTGGAAAAGAATTACGGCAAGCTCTATTGTGAGTCCGCTTCTGTACCTTCTGACATTTGGATTAGGCATAGGCGGACGTGCGGGATCTGACGGTCATCCTTATATAGAGTTTTTAATTCCCGGCGTCATTGCTTTAAGCTCCATGAATACGGGCTACAGCTCTGTTGCCACATCTTTAAACGTTCAAAGACTGTATGAGCATTCATTTGATCAAATCATTATTTCCCCAACCCCTCTTTGGCAGTATATTCTTGGTCAGGCAATCGGCGGTGCCCTGCGAGGGCTGTATGCTGCAGTGCTGGTTTTGTTGCTGTCATTCCTTTTCAGTGTAAATATACATATTAATGCGGCCTTTTTCCTCGTCATCATCCTAAACGGCATGGTTTTCGCATCTCTCGGCGTGCTTGCCGCGATTTTGGCAAAAACTCATACGGACATTGCCCAATTTTCAACCTTTGTTATCACTCCTATGACGTTTTTGTGCAATACCTTTTTTTCGCTTGAACAAATACCGTTAATCTTGAAAATGTTTATTTCTTTTTTGCCGCTCAGTTGTACGAGCAGTATTTTGCGCAGTATTGCCTACGGAGAAAAATTCTCCTTTCTCGGCGTTGCCGTTCTTGCGTCATATCTGCTGATATTCTTATCGGCAACCTACATATACACTCTAAAGAAAAAGAATATGTGAGGGCCTATGCTAAAGAAAACATATTATCCGTTTACTGAGGTAGTTGAACAAAATGACATAAAACAGGCGCTGATTTTAAATCTAATCAACCCAAAAATCGGCGGCGTAATAATAAACGGCGGCAGGGGAACGGCAAAGTCCACTCTTGTTCGCTCGCTGGTACCTCTTGTTGACTGTCCGTTCATTGAAGTTCCCGTATCTGTTTCGGAAGACTGCCTTTGCGGGTCAATCGACCTTGAA
This sequence comes from Clostridiales bacterium, assembly GCA_012516225.1. Classification (GTDB taxonomy): domain Bacteria; phylum Bacillota; class Clostridia; order Oscillospirales; family Oscillospiraceae; genus UBA2658. The sequence continues at coordinate 860 of JAAYWX010000089.1, read as the reverse complement.
AGGACTCTTAAAGACGGAAAAGTCTCGGTAAGCGAAGGCCTGCTGGCCAAGGCTAACGGCGGGATACTTTACATAGATGAAATAAATCTTCTCCCCGATAATATAAGCGATCTGCTAATTCAAACCCTTTCATCAGGCGAAATAAAAGTCGAGCGTGAGGGTATATCAAACAAACAGAAAAGCTCTTTTATAGTAATCGGAACCATGAACAGTGAGCAGGGAGATATCAGGCCGCAGCTTATAGACCATTTTGGTCTCTTTGCTCAGGCACAAGAAATTGATGATGTCGGCAAAAGAGTTGAGGTGGTAAGGCGCATAGCCTCTTTCGAGGCGGATCCCCTCGGCTTTTCGCTTGCCCAGAAAGATAAAGAAACTGAACTACTCCGTTCAATAAAAGCGGCGCAGACTCTTTTGAAGAAAATCAGCATTACGGATGAAAATCTTGATTATATAATTTCATCCTGTATCGAAGCTGGCGTAGAGGGGCATAGGGCCGATCTTGTCATGGTTCAAACCGCTATGGCCGTTGCCGCATTTCACGGCAGAAGCGAGGTTTCCAGTCAGGATATAGACGAAGCGGCATATTTTGTCCTTCCCCACAGGAGGAACTTAAAAAGTCCTCCGCCCATGCAGGACCAGCGCTCTGAAGACAACAACTCCGGCGAGCATCAAGGAGAGGAAACAGATAGCAACGGCAATGATAACGATAGTACGGAAAGTGCGCAAAACCAGCCTTCCTCCGAAAGCGGCGGAAACAGTAGCAAAACCAGTTGCCATTATAATGGAAAAAAGCAAGCAGCCAAAATAGGCAATGATTTTAAAGTGATTTCTTTCTCTCACAGGAAAGATAGAAAAGTCCG
>JAAYWX010000461.1 GCA_012516225.1 Clostridiales bacterium | reverse complement strand
TTTATTTATTCTGCAAATATTCGTGGATAGATTGAGCGGCCTTTTTGCCTGCACCCATAGCTAAAATAACTGTAGCTGCACCAGTAACTGCATCTCCTCCAGCGAAAACACCTTCTCTTGATGTTTTTCCAGATTCATCTGCTACTATACATTTTCTCTTATCTACTTCAAGACCTTTAGTAGTTGAAGGAATAAGTGGATTAGGTGATGTTCCAAGAGCCATTATGACAGTATCTACTTCAAATTCAAATTCAGATCCTTCAATAGGTTCTGGTCTTCTTCTGCCAGATTTATCAGGCTCACCAAGTTTCATTCTTACACATTTAATTCCTTTTACCCATCCTTTTTCATCTCCAACTATTTCTATAGGATTAGTAAGAAGTTCAAAATTTATTCCTTCTTCTTTTGCATGATGTACTTCTTCTACCCTTGCTGGAAGTTCTTCTTCTGATCTTCTATATACTATCCATACTTCTGCTCCAAGTCTTTTAGCTGTCCTTGCAGCATCCATTGCAACATTTCCTCCGCCTATAACTGCAACTTTTTTGCCAACTTTTATTGGTGTATCATATTCATCTTTAAAGGCCTTCATGAGATTGTTTCTAGTAAGGAATTCATTTGCAGAAAATACCCCATTGTAGTTTTCCCCAGGTATTCCCATGAATTTAGGAAGCCCAGCTACAGAACCTATAAACACTGCATCATAATTGCCTTTTTCAAATAAATCATCTATTGTAATAGATCTTCCTACTATTACATTTGTTTCTATTTTAACTCCTAGTTTCTTTAGATTTTCTATTTCATGTTTGACAACGGTATCTTTAGGAAGTCTGAATTCAGGAATCCCATAAACTAATACTCCACCTGGTTTGTGAAGTGCTTCATAAATGGTTACATCATAGCCTTCTTTTGCTAAATCCCCAGCACAGGTAATTCCCGCAGGGCCTGAACCTATAACTGCTACTTTGTGTCCATTTTTTTCTTTAGCTGTTGCTACTTCAATATTGTGTTCTCTTGCCCAGTCTGCAGCAAATCTTTCAAGCTTTCCTATAGCTACAGCATCACCTTTATTTCCAAGTACGCACTTAGACTCACATTGTGATTCCTGTGGACATACCCTTCCACAAACTGCAGGAAGTGCGGTATATTTTGCAAGTACTTTAGCAGCTTCAGCAAAATTTCCTTCAGCAATTTCATGAATAAATTCTGGAATATTTACTGACACAGGACATTTTGTCATGCATTGAGGATTTTTACAATTTAAACATCTCTTTGCCTCTGCTACAGCTTCTTCTTCTGTATATCCAAGACAAACTTCTTTAAAATTGTGACTTCTAACTTTAGGAGGCTGTTCTGCAATAGGTACTCTCTTAAATCTATCCATTATTTAGCACCTCCTTGTTGACACTTACAAACATGCTGTCCATCTTTTTCTGCTTCCTCAGTTTTATATTGAGTTTGTCTTCTAAGTGCTTCATCAAAATCAACAAGATGACCGTCAAATTCAGGTCCATCTACACAAGCAAATTTTGTTTCATTTCCTACAGTTACTCTACATGCTCCGCACATTCCAGTGCCATCTAC
>JAAYWX010000009.1 GCA_012516225.1 Clostridiales bacterium | reverse complement strand
GGTCATTACAAAGCAATCGCTACTCAGATCGAGTTCTTTTCTTATTGCATCCGACCGTAAAGGGACTTCTGCGGGTTCAATACCGTTGAAAATAACAGCTATCCTCTCAGGCATGACGCCGTTTTCAATCATAATATCGCGTCCTTCGTTGCAGACGGCTATTATACGGTGATTCTTAGGTGTGAAATGCCTGTTTAAAATACGCCAAACTTTGCCGGACAGACCTTCTGTGCGAAGAGTAAGATGATTTGTCATAACCACTTTAGGTTTGCCGTAGTACATCTTCGACATTAAGGCTATAATATTTTCACGGGGATACTGGGCATGAATAACGTCAATATTATTTTTACGGCAGTATCCGGCAAGTTTTTTCGCCGCCGAAAATACCGCCCGTTTTCCCATATCAATCTGAAATGAAGGAACGGAGGCCTCTCTCATCTTTTGGGAGAGCTCACCTTCGATATTATAGGCAAAAAAAGGGGTTATTTTGTCTTTCCCAAGTATGAGTACGAGGTTTTCAACGTATTTCTCCGTACCGGCTTTTCCGGCATAATTGATCAGATAAAGAACATTCAAAAAACCGCCTTCCTTCCCGCGGCAAAATCGGTCTACCGCCTTATACCGCAGCGGGCTGCGGTTTTGACATAATAATCCACTTCGCTGTAGTATACATCATTTTATATATACAAGTCAATAGCACACAGCCCGCCGTACTCAACAGTTTGGGTACGACGGGCAAAAATTTCGCGTCAGCCGCCAAGATATGCTTTTTTAACTGCATCGTCGTTTAATAGAGTGCTTGCTTTTGCGGAGGTTACTATTTTTCCGGTTTCAAGAACATAGCCTCTGTCTGCGACTGAAAGAGCCATCTGCGCATTCTGCTCGACAAGCAGGATTGTTGTGCCGGCGGAGTTGAGTTCTTTTATTATCTCAAAAATCTGTTCAACAAGCAGGGGAGCAAGCCCCATTGAAGGTTCATCCAGCATAAGAAGTTCGGGCTTTGACATAAGCGCTCTGCCCATGGCAAGCATTTGCTGTTCGCCGCCGGAAAGTGTACCGGCAATCTGCTTTCTGCGTTCCTTCAATCGAGGGAACCTTTCATATACATTTTCGATTGAATCGTCTATTTCACTGGCCTTTCTTGTAAATGCGCCCATTTCAAGATTTTCCTGAACAGTCATTTTAAGGAATATGCGCCGTCCTTCAGGGACTTGTGCAAGGCCTCGAGCGACAATTTTGTGCGGAACCATGCCGCTTATTGGAACGTCAAGAAAAGTGATGGAACCGGTTTTGCTTTTAAGCAGACCGGATATGGTATTCAAAATAGTGGACTTTCCCGCGCCGTTCGCACCGATGAGCGTTACAATTTCACCTTTGTTGACTTCAAATGAAACGTCTTTTATGGCGTGGATACTTCCGTAATAGACATTTATGCCGCTGACTTTAAGCATACGTCAGTTATCCCCCTTCTTTTTTCCCAGATATGCCTCGATTACCTGCGGATTTGACTGAATATCTTCGGGAGTGCCTTTTGCGATGACTTTCCCGTAATTCAATACGCATATGCCCTCGCAGATACCCATGACAAGGTTCATATCAT
>JAAYWX010000088.1 GCA_012516225.1 Clostridiales bacterium | reverse complement strand
TTCCTTATTCAATAACTATATGTTTGCTTATCCGCAGCTTAGCGGACTTTTCATAGTTACCCTTTTTATATCATCTTTTGTGATGGTTTCTTTTCCCCTCATATAGCGCCTCAAGGCCTGAGGAACTATCACAGAGCCGTCCGCCTGCTGGTATTGTTCTACTATTGCGGGAAGAATGCGGCTTGTCGCAAGGCCCGAGCCATTTAAGGTATGGCAATATTCTATTTTGCCGGTTTCTTCGCGTCGGAATCTTATCTGTCCTCGTCGAGCCTGATAATCTCTGGCATTGCTGACAGAAGAAACTTCCTTATAACCGTTCATAGATGGAATGTATACCTCTATGTCATAGGTCCTTGCCATAGATGCCGAGCAGTCTCCTGCGGCAAGCTTTACTGTACGGAATTTAAGTCCGAGGTTTTTTACAAGCATTTCAGCCTTTGTAACCAACTCATCGAATGCGGCGTCTGAGTCTTCAGGTTTAGTAACCTGGAACATTTCCACCTTGTTGAACTGATGGCCTCTTATCATTCCGCGTTCTTCGGCGCGATAAGAGCCTGCTTCGCGGCGGAAACACGGAGTATAGGCGATATATTTTCTCGGAAGTTCTGCTTCCGTCAAAATTTCATACATATGAAGGCTGACGAGCGCAGTTTCCGCGGTCGGAAGCAAAAAGCGGCGCTGCTGATCCTCCTCTGCCTCTATCCAATAAACATCATCTTTAAACTTGGGAAACTGCCCTGCGGCAAGTCCGCATTCGTATCCAAGCGTATGAGGCACCATTACAAATTCATATCCTTCAAGCTGGTGCACTTCTATAAAATAGTTGAGCAATGCCCATTCAAGGCGCGCACCCATTCCGCGGTATATCCAATATCCGTTGCCGGATAGCTTTGCGCCCCTCGTATAATCGATAAGCCCAAGCTCTGTGCAAAGCTCAACATGATTCTTTGGTTCAAAATCCAGTGTTCTTGAAGACCCGAAAAAACGGATTGGGGCATTGTTCTCCTTTCCTCCGAATTTAAGGTCAGGATCCGGAAGATTCGGCAAGGAAAGCATCAGTTCGTTGTATTCGTTTTCCACCTGTTTGAGCTGGTTATCAAGGGATTTAATCTCCTCTTTAAGAGTATTCATGCGAGCAAGAACCTCAGTTGTATCGGCTCCCTGTTTTTTAAGCTGGGGAATTTCCTTTGAAACTTTGTTTTGTTCACTCTTGGCATTCTCGGTCTTAAATATAAGATCCCTACGCTCGGCGTCAAGGACGAGAATCCTATCGATAATTTCGTCGCAGTCTATCTCTTTGCCTTTCAGACGGGTTTTAACGTCTTCGGGGTTTTCTCGTATTAACTTTATGTCCAGCATATCAAAAGTTCTCCTTTTTAATCGGTTTATTTTATAATTTATCAAAACGGCAGTCTATATTCACATCTCATCTTCGTCAAGCACAAACTCGCTCGCCGATTGATTTTCTGAAAACTGCACAAGTTCCTGACGATTCCGGAGCTGCATAAGATATGAAAGCAAAACCAGAGCAACTACTATCACAAAAAGGCTTATAAGATACGGCAGTATTGGGTAAGCCTTTTTCTTTTTTTCCTGTACCGCTTTTTTCATAACCCGCGCTCCCCTCTAAACTTGCCGAAGTTAAGCAGAGCATCGATCAGAGCTTCCCTGTCGTCGTTCCCATAAAATTCCAATTCTATTTTCCCCTTTTTCCCATTATCTTTAATTTCCACTTTTCTCCCAAGAGCTGCCGTAAGCTGTCTTTCCGTATCCGCAAGATAATTGACTTCTAAGCTTGGCTTGTCGGGTTCTTTTTGCTTTTCTTTTTTTAAAGTCTGTTCAGCCGTTTTTGCAGCAAGATTTTCAGTTTGCCGCACCGAAAGGCTTTCTTGAATAATTTTTGTCGCCACACGCAATTGATCCGCTTCATCTTTTATTGCCAGCAAGGCTCTCGCATGCCCCGCCGATATATCTCCGTCTTCAAGCATTGCCATTACTGGAGGCGTCAAATTCAGCAGTCTTAACGAATTGGCCACAGCAGATCGCGATTTTCCTATACTTTGCGATACTTCTTCCTGTGTCATTCCGTATTCTTCCATTAATGTTTTGTATCCTTTGGCTTCTTCTATCGGATTAAGGTCTTCCCTCTGCAAGTTTTCGACAAGAGCAAGCTCCATTGCCCTCTTATCGTCCGCCTCTATTACTCGTACCGGAACTTCTTTTAGTTCAGCACGCCTTGCGGCCCGCCATCGCCGTTCACCGGCTATAATCTGATAATATCCGGAATCCAGCTTTCGAGCTGTTATAGGCTGAATAAGACCAAACTGCCGGATTGATTCTGCAAGCTCTTCCAGAGAGTCTTGGTCAAATACGCTCCTTGGCTGGTCCGTTCTCGGCTCGACTTTTTCTATCGGCACATTTATTAGGGAGTTTGAGTCCTCCGAAAACATAGAGTCTTCGCCGAATAGTGCGCCAAGTCCGGTACCAAGCCCTCTTCTCTGAGTTTTTTCGGACATATTGACCTCCTCTATATGTGTATTTTTAATTCATTTCCAAAGCCTCGGAAATAAGATTTCTTTAGTTTCAGCAGGTTTTATTTGCCTTGCGTTTTCTGCGCTTTTACGAATTCACTTGCAAGCTGAAAATATGCCTTACTGCCTTTTGAGGACATATCGTATGCTATTATCGGTTTGCCGTGGCTCGGTGCTTCGCTAAGGCGGACATTTCTTGGTATCTTCGTATTATACACCTTGTCGCCAAAGAACTTTTTTATTTCATTTTCGACCTCTATAGACAATTTAGTTCTGGGATCGTACATAGTCATTAAAATTCCCTCAAGCTTTAGCTCGGGATTTAGCCGTTTGTTTATTGTCTTTATCGTTCCGATAAGGTCAGTAAGCCCCTCAAGCGCGAAATATTCACATTGAACGGGAACAATGACACTGTCAGCCGCACAAAGTGCATTTAATGTAAGCAGCTCAAGAGATGGCGGGCAGTCGATAAATATGTAATTGAATTTATCCTTTATAGGCTCAAGTGCCCTTTTAAGGACAAATTCCCGTCCTTCCATATTTACCAGTTCGACTAAAGCTCCTGACAACTCCCTGTTTGCAGGGATAATGCTGAAATATTTCGTCTTCACAACGACCTTTTCAGCCTCAACCCCATTCATTATCACATCATATATGTTCGGACTTGTGTTTTTATCAACCCCCACACCAGATGTGCTGTTCCCTTGGGGATCACAGTCGCAGAGAAGTATTTTCTTTCCCCTAAGCTGTAGCGCATGACAAAGGTTTACGCAGGTGGTTGTCTTCCCCACGCCGCCCTTTTGGTTTACAATTGCTATTATTTTACCCATAAGTCTTCTCCCCGAACCGCTTATATTACATTTTTCCATTATAGCATATGTTTACCGCTTTTCAATGCCTTTTATTTCTTTTTTAGCACAGAAGTCTTGAATTAGCATATAAAAATGTTTCACGTGAAACAAATGTCGCCGCACTACCACAGCCGGAACAGCAGTTTGTTTCACGTGAAACATTTATCCTACCATCATATCTATATCTTCAATTGCAAGTCCATCGTGCAAAGCGAGATTTATTGCATAAGCGACCACTCTGCTCGCACATACGACCTCGCTGTCGATGTTTCTTGGCGTTACTATCATTTCGTTGGATTCCGCAGCTTTCCCCGACAAATTGGTGTCTCCCATGTCTGCCAAAAGGCTTCTTATGTCCACAACTGTGGGGACACCTATGGCAACTACAGGGACGCCGAGTGTTTGACTATTTATTGCGCTTCTGCTGTTGCCCACTCCGGATCCTGGAGTTATGCCGGTGTCTGTCATTTGAACTGTTCTGCAAAGTCTTTCTAAGCTTCTTGCCGCAAGCGCGTCAACAATTATAACTTGTTTCGGCTTCAGGTTGTCACAAACCCATTTTATATAATCTACACTCTCTATCCCGCTTGAACCCATAACTCCCGGGCTGATTACGGCGACAGGGCTTAAAAATTTAAAGTCCTCTGGCGCGTGCTGCTTCAAATGCCTTGTGACGAGTACGGATTCCGAACAAAGAGGTCCTATGTTGTCAGGGGTGATATCTCTGTTGCCAAGTCCAACAACAAGGGTGCAACCGTCACTTTTATTTGTTTTAATCAAATCTTTAATTATTAAAGACAGTGCTGTTACGGTGTCAACAAAAGACTCACTTTCTCTGCGCAGGACAGAGGCAATTTCGGCTGTGTAATAAGTGCCGATGGGTTTTCCTATAGCCTTTTCGCCGTACTCGTCATTTACTGTTAATTTTTGGAACTTTATTCCGTAATGCTCGCCTTCTTCGTAGGTAATCCCCTCTATTTCCTGCGTGCGGGTAGCTGCGGCAAGCTCTCTTGCCTCAACAGCCAAGTCTGTGCGCTGCTGAAATTCTGCCATTTTATTTTCCTCCAAAAGCTATATTTTGTGGTTATTTTTTACCCAAAGCGCCGAGATATACAAACAATTAAAAAATTAAAAAAATGCTTGCAAATTGGTAATTTGCGTGGTAGAATGTATTTCCGCGGAACATATCAGTGACGCAACTTTTATAGGAGGAGGTGGCAACTACAAATGCCCAATATAAAATCTGCGGCTAAGAGAGACGCCCTTGCCAAAGCCAGGAATGCAAAGAATAGGGCTGCCAAATCGCAGCTAAAGACAAATCTCAAAAAGTTTGACGCAGCAGTCGCCCAGGGTGATCGTGAAACAGCCGTCAGTGCCTATAAGGTCGCTGTCAAGTCTCTTGATCACGCCGCAGCAAAAAATCTTATTCACAAAAACTGTGCAGCAAATAAGAAGTCCAAGCTTACGATTAAGCTGAATGCCATGCAGTCAGCACAGTAAACTCTGAAAAGATTTATTTCTCTTCGGGGTACAGATAAACAGCGTTGGACAATGTGTAGTCCGAGAGAGATTAGTTTCTTCTCTCGGGCTTTGCATTTTTTATTACATTTTGTCGCCTTTTATCGGATTTTGAGCAAATCTAAAGAGTTTCAGGCGGCTAATTGTCAATTGCTAATCGGAATAAATTAAGATATAATATTTTAAATTCCAAATTCTAAAAAATTATAGTCTTTTTGCTGTCAAGTACCGGATTTTGTCCTTCTTGGTACTATTATGCTTAACGG
>JAAYWX010000487.1 GCA_012516225.1 Clostridiales bacterium | reverse complement strand
GTACAGAATATTGACCGGGAAGAGGCCGAGAGCGTAATTAAAAATACGATCCGCTTGAATTATAATCAATATCGGCTGGATTTGACGAACGAAAATCTTTCCTATGGCGGCGATCAATTCTACCAATTCGAAATTTCCGATCACAACAGCACGGTCGGTCCGTCGATTATCGTCAGCAAGAGCAACGGCGTGATTTTGTGCTATTATCCGGACCATTCCGTTTCGGACGTCTATCAGGACGAAGTTTTCAAAACCAAATGCTGATGGGATAGTTTCGAAAGAATATTGACTGCGCCTGCGATGTGCAGGCGCAGTTTTTCTCTGAGAGCTGTGGAATCCTACATTCCAATCAGTTTCTTTACAATAAAATAGAGAAAAGGGAGAAAAAGGGCCGGCAGCATATTGCCGACCTTTATTTTTTTGATTTTCAGCATATTCAGGCTGATCGCTATGATTAACACGCCGCCGATCGCCGTAATTTCCCGGATCATTTCCGCTGACAGGAGCGATTTTAGGGACGAAGCCAAAAGGGTGATGGTTCCCTGATAGAGCAGGATTACGGCGGCGGAAAAAATGACGCCAACGCCCAGCGCCGAGGTCAGGAAGACGGCACAGATTCCGTCCAGTATTGATTTTGCGAAAAGCGTCTGATGGTTCCCGGTAAGGCCGCTTTCGATGGAACCGACAATCGACATGGAGCCGACACAGAAAATCAGGCTGGCGGTTACAAAGGCTTTTGCAACCCCGCCGTCTGAACGGGAGGTCCGGCGCTCGATTCTTCTGCCGAGGCCCTCGAGCCGGTCCTCGATTTTCAGCGCTTCCCCGATTATGCTGCCGACGGCCATGCAGGTAATCAGCAGAAGCAGATTATTGGCTTTGACCGCGCTTATAATGCCGATCAGCAGCACCGAAAGGCCAATCGCATTCATTATGGTTTCCCGATAGTTTTCCCGGATTCCGCTTTTTAAAACCAGCCCCAAAGCGGTTCCCGCCACTACCGCAAGCGCGTTTACAATCGTTCCCAGCATATCCTTCCGACTTCCCATCCGTTCATGTGTTTTTTATGATATATCAATTCGCGTTTCGATGTCAATAAGGTTTCCTTTTTATTTGCGGCATTTCCAAAAGACGCCGTGAAAACCATTTGCTTTCATCCCTTTCCGCAGGCCCGGGAATACCGCCCTGCCTTTCAGTTTTTATTTAAAATTGCAATAGGGTATGGTATGATATGTTTATCAGTCAGGGAGGTGTCGGCGTAGTGAATAAGACGGTGATTAAGGCGTTTGCAACCAATGCGAGAAGGAAGCTCATTGCGTCGGTCTCCCAAAGGATTACGGACAATATCGGCAGCGGAAAACCGATTGCCGAGCTTGCGGCGGACCTTGCGGAAAAGGGGTTCGACGCCGTCGCGGAGGAAGTGTCCTATATCTGGTTTAAACGGATTGTCGGCGTTCGTTTTATGGAAGTCAACGGGTATCTGCCCGGCGGCGTGCGCGTGCTGTCTTCGGAACATCCGGGGCAGGTTCTTCCGG
>JAAYWX010000087.1 GCA_012516225.1 Clostridiales bacterium | reverse complement strand
GCGGAGTTATGCTTAACGACGGCGGCGATTTTTATTTTGTTCAGAGCGGCGTCGGCATCTTTGTGCAAAGCGGGGAGGATGTGCGTGCTCTCAGTGCCGACTGCGGAAGGAATCTCAATCTTTATGAGAATTTCCTGTACTATACCGTCGGAAACGAAGTCAGACGCATGCCTAAATCCGGCGGAAAGTCAGAGATTATCTATAAAGCCGGCGCGGATATCGACCAGATGTACGTTGCAGGCGGAGCTCTGAAATTTTTATCCGGCGGTACGGCGTTTGAACTTTCCAAAGACAGAAAGAAGCTGGTAAAATTAAGCTCTCTTTCAGATATAAAGGGACTGATCCCCACCTCATACGGCGATATATTTCTGACAGGCGAGATGTTCGATTACACCGTATGGGCAAACGATAAAAAAGTGCTTTCAGATGTAACATCTTGCTATACTGACAGCGGCTATCTTGCTGTTTTAAAGCAGAACTGCAACTATATGGCAGAACTGAAGCGCCTTTTTTCGGATTTTTCGGAGGAAAAAGATCTTGAGAAATTCAATATCCATGGAACCGTATCTCTCATGCAGCTTTTTGGCGGGGACGATGAGAATGCGATAAGCGAATATAACGATAACAATGAGCTGCAGTGTGATTTCAAAGCACTTTTGGCTGAAGCAGGACTTGCTTCTGAAAACGTCCGCCTGATGGAGGAAACAAATGAGCTGCCATCGGCAACGGTTCCGCCTCCTATTTCTGAAGGACAGAAAAATATAGTCAAGCGAGCACGGCAGCTTACGGAGATCAAATGGACCCCGCTCGAGGACATTTACCAGTGGGGCCAAACAGGCGTATTCAAGGCGGAAACCACATATACCGGCATACCGTATGGTCAGCCGGTAAACACAAACGGTTACATAGGCTACGGAGTTTCGCTTGAAGATTTCGCCTCAGCCGTCCTGGACAATACAAGCAGGCTTTACACTACATATTCCACATACAATAAAATTGCTCCGTCGCTATCAACTGATTGCAGCGGATATGTTTCGTACGCATGGGGAATTCCAAGTCGCAAAACAACATATTCGCTTGTGGGAGTTGCGGAAAAAGTCGGCGATCAGAGCGTATACAGCCTTCAGGTCGGCGACTGCCTAAATAAAACAAGCAACCATGTCGTACTTGTTTCTGGACTCACATATGATGCGAACGGAAGTATTATAGGCGTTGAAATTATGGAACAGACCCCTGTAATTACTCGTGTTACACGCTATGGCCCAGGTGAAAGCAAATCCTTAAACAGCCTTCAGGCTTATTACTTCAATAACGGCTATGAGATTTACAGAAACCCGAACAGAGACAGCGTTTATTATACGCCGAGTCCCGTCGTACCGCTGGATGGCGAAACTGTTGCCAGTATGAAGGAACCTGCTCCAAAAAGCCAGACAGTTTCTTTCATAGGAGGGAAGACGGTTACCTTGACAAGCGATACTGAAGGGGCGTCAATCTATTATACCCTTGACGGCTCTCTTCCAACGAGAAACAGCACTCTCTACACAGGTGCTATAACTTTCTGCAGTACGGCAAAACTGCGTGCCATTGCCGTTTCAGGAAATTACTCCGACAGTACGATTTTGGAATATACGGTTAAGGTTCCGCAGGCGACGGCTCCGTCGGCTTCCGTATCAAGCGGGCTCTCTTCCGGCAATGTTGTTTCGTCTGGTTCGCAGATAAAGTTATCTTCAGTTTCGGGAGCGACAATTTACTACACTACTGACGGGACGGAGCCAACTTCCTCAAGCAAGGTCTATAATTCTCCGATTACAATTACACAGGATACAACTATAAAGGCTATGGCAGAGGCAAAGGGAATGAGCCGCAGCCAGATTGCAGTGTTCACTTATAAGGTCGGATCCGTTTTTACGGTATCGGCTTCCGCAGGCACCGGAGGAAGCATAAGCCCATCAGGGAATACGCAGGTTTTGTCCGGCGGATCCGTTTCTTTCACAATCAGCCCGTCATCAGGATACGCGGTTTCGGATGTTGCTGTTGACGGTGTATCCGTCGGTGCGGTTTCAAGCTATACATTTTCAAACCTAAACGCAAATCATACAATATCCGCAAGTTTCAGACCTACTGCGCAGATACCGTTTACAGATACCGGCTCAGATGCTTGGTATTATAACGCTGTCTGCTTTGCATATGCTAACGGGCTGTTTAACGGAACTTCCGCCACCACTTTTTCACCGGACATGACAATGACCAGAGGAATGTTTGTAACTGTTCTCGGGCGATTTGCCGGTGTTCCTGACGGATTGGCTTCCGGAATAGGAGTTGTGACTGGAACGGGAGTCAATATCCGGAAGGGTCCGTCCACCGAGACGGAGGTTGTCGGGTTCGTAACGAGCAGGTATGCGGCGGTACAGGTTCTTTCCAGAAGCGGAAATTGGTATCAAGTAAAATACGGCGGAGTGACAGGATATATAAGGAATGACCTTATAAAGGTTTATGAAAGAAATTATACGGACCTTGCTGACGGCAGATACTACAGCCCTTACGCCGAATGGGCATATCTGACAGGGGTTGCGAATGGAACGGCTGGAACACTGTTTGAAGCCGAGAGCAATATTACCCGTGAACATATGTGCATTATGCTTTACAACTATGCTCAGATTTACGGCAAAAGTCTGCCGCAGGTTTCTGAGAAGGCAGTATTTTCCGATGATTCCGCTATCAGTGCGGAAGCTAAAGAAGCTGTATATGCTCTTCAGCAGGCGGGAATAATCAACGGTATGGGAAACGGTGTTTTTTCGCCTAAAGGAACGGCAACAAGAGCTCAGGTGGCACAGATTTATATGAAATTTGTGAGTGCGGTCAAGCAGTAAAACATCAGATAAGGAAAATTGCCCCTTCTCTCGGTCAATCCGGGCGAATCGGCGATTTTTTATTGAAAAATTTACAAAATGTTTTTCATATATGTAAAATATGTGCTATTATAATGTCCATATGCACCATTACCACAGGGAGATAAGAACGAATGGCTTTTCACACATCTATAAAAGAGAAAAGTGAGGGAGCAATTGCCAAACGTGCAGTACCGGAGCTTTGCCCGCCCCCTGAAAACGGGCTTACTGCCGCACAGGCGGCAGAGCGTCTGGAAAACGGTCTTGCGAATATCCCTGTCGAACCTCCGACAAAAACAGTGGGGCAGATAGTAAGATCAAACCTTCTCACCTACTTCAACATAGTATTTTTTACCCTTGCAGTCTGCATAATCGCGGTAGGATCATGGTACAACCTGACATTTATGCCGGTTGTTATAGCAAATGCTCTTATCGGAATTGTTCAGGAACTGCGCTCAAAAAAAACACTGGACAAGCTGAGCATAATAAATGCTCCGAAAGGCGTTGTCATACGGGACGGGGCAATAAAAACCGTAAATGTTGATGAAACCGTCAGGGACGATATCGTAGTTTTCGCACAGGGCAACCAGATTTTTGCCGATGCGGTTGTTGTTTCCGGAGAGTGTCTTGTAAACGAATCACTTATGACAGGTGAGGCTGACGAGATAAAAAAGACTGTTGGCGACGAACTGATGTCCGGAAGTTTTGTCGTCAGCGGCTCGGTCAGAGAAAGACTTACACATGTCGGAAAAGACTCTTATGTTTCCAGACTTACACTGGAGTCCAAGAAAAACAACAGAATAAAACAGTCGGAAATGATGAGGTCACTCTCAAGCCTTGTAAAGTGGATAGG
>JAAYWX010000086.1 GCA_012516225.1 Clostridiales bacterium | reverse complement strand
ATGGGAGCTGTTTCATTTTAAATGGATAAAAAACAGTTAGCTTTTTTTAAAGAATTTTATTATGAGTATTACAGCAAGAACAACCATAACGCCGGCAAATACACCAGAGAAATCCAGCAGAATGTCGCTGACCTGCGAGCTTCTGTCGGTGGTCAGCATTTGCAGCGACTCATCGGTTACGGCGGCTGAAAGTCCGGCAAAAAGGCAGTTGAAAAAACCTTGAAAACCTGTTTTGCGATAAAGTGCCGCAAGAATAAAAAGTTCAGAGCCGAGAGCAAAAAACTCACAGAAATGAGCGGTTTTTCGCACAAGATGGTCGGTGACGTTTTCTTTTCCGAAAAACAGCCCGAGAATCGGCGCAAGGCGGTGCATAACGCCTTCGCTTTTTTCGGAGGATTCCGCCGCGGGTTCAAGGGAATTTGAAAATATAAATGACAATGTCGCAAAAAGAAGTATAAAAACAAATACTTTAAAAAATTTTCGTCTATTCATACTTTGCCTTTCCTTTATTACAGGGTGCTCTTTTGAAAAGCGCCCTGTTTTTTATTGTTATGGCGCGCCTCAGTTTGACTGAATATTATATTATCGGCGGCCGAGGGCTAATGCCTTGAGTTTGCGGATAAATAAAATTTCATCATTCCAAATATATTTATAATAAGCCGATTAAAAAGACACAGCCGGCATTCTGCCGATAAGGCTTATGGAGGTTAGGGCAGGGAGGAAATATCAAATGCCGCTTAAACTAATGTATATTACAAATGATGCGGCGGTGGCAAAGATAGCAGAGAAAGCCGGAGCAGACAGAATAATCATCGACCTTGAAACATTGGGTAAACAGGAAAGGCAGGGTCATCTTGACTCTGTGAAGTCTGATCACAGCGCTGAAGACATTAAAACGGTAAAACCTTGTCTGCACAGATCGGAACTTATGGTCAGGGTAAATCCTTTGAACCCCGCTTCGGAGGATGAGATAAATAAAGTGATAGACTACGGTGCTGATATTGTTATGCTGCCAATGTTTAAAACAGCGGATGAAGCGGAGAAGTTTGCAGGCCTTGTAAACGGCAGGGCTAAAACCATGCTTTTACTTGAAACGGCAGAAGCGGAATACGGCATTGACAGTATACTTGAGGTTTCCGGCATAGATGAAATACATATAGGGCTTAACGACCTGCACCTTGCGCATAAAATGAAATTTATGTTTGAGCTTCTTGCCGACGGAACGGTGGAAAAACTTTGCCGGAAGATTGCCGGGAAGGGGATACCTTACGGCTTCGGAGGAGTTTCCGCCATAGGAAGCGGGATGCTGCCCGCTGAATGCATATTGGCGGAACATTACCGGCTTGGCTCATCGATGGTTATTCTTTCAAGAAGTTTCTGCGACGTCCAAAAAATTAAAGACTCGGAAAAAATCAAAGCTGTTTTTAATTCAGGAATAAGAGAAATACGTGAGTTTGAAGAATTCCTTTTGAGACAAAACGAAACATACTTCAGTGAAAATTTAAAAGAGGTGAAAAAGATTGTGCTGCAAACTGAATTAGGGAGGAAAGATGGAATTTGACGGTAAACTGCTGTCCGAACTTTCGGAACAATTCGGGGATTCGTTTTATATACTTGATATTGGAAAATTTATTTACAACTACAAGAGACTGAAAAGTGCCTTTTCCAGCTTTTACGGAAATTCTTATATTGCGTATTCCTATAAAACGAATTATATTCCCATACTTTGCAGGAAAGCGGCCGAGCTTGGGGCATATGCCGAAGTGGTTTCTGAAATGGAGTATGAACTCGCAAAGCGTGTAGGCACGGAAGCAAAAAAGATAATTCTTAACGGACCGGTAAAAAGCAGGCGGGCGGTGGAGGAATTGCTGATTT
>JAAYWX010000442.1 GCA_012516225.1 Clostridiales bacterium | reverse complement strand
CAAAAAAAGAAAGCTATGAAAGTGCAAGCGTAAAAGTGGATTCGATAGCAAATGTGCCGAAAGTGGAAAAAGCGATTAAAGAGCTGGGATTTACCACATACAGCATGGAAAACATACGCAAGCCCATGGAGGAGCAGATGAGGACCATCCAGATGATTCTGGGCGGCCTGGGCGGCATTTCGCTTTTTGTCGCGGCGCTGGGGATTACGAATACCATGATCATGTCCATTTATGAGAGGACGCGCGAAATAGGAATTATGAAGGTCCTTGGCTGCGTTGTACGCAACATCCGGACCATGTTCTTAATTGAATCGGGCGCAATCGGCTTTATGGGAGGCGTAATCGGGCTGGCGCAAAGCTATGCCATATCGTTTGCCATCAATACGCTTTATGCTACAAGCGGTGATCAAGGAGGCGGTACGGCCGGAATGGTAATGGAAGGCGCCGCGGGCGCGGCGGCCAAAATATCGATTATCCCTCTATGGCTCGCGCTTGGAGCGTTGCTCTTTTCAACGATGGTTGGTTTGCTTTCCGGCTTTTATCCCGCGAACCGCGCGGTAAAAGTCAGCGCGCTCACGGCGATTAAACAGGAATAATCTCCTTTACAGAAACCGGCAGAGCGGTTTCGAAAAAAATTAAAAAATTTTTATCGATAAATGTTGACAAGAGTTTGCCTTTTCAGTATAATAGTACACGTTGCTCATGGCAAATGGCTCGGTAGTTCAGCTGGTTAGAACGCTAGCCTGTCACGCTAGAGGTCGTCGGTTCGATCCCGATCCGAGTCGCCATTTGCTGCTATGGCTCAGTTGGCAGAGCACATCCTTGGTAAGGATGAGGTCACGCGTTCGAATCGCGTTAGCAGCTCCAAAACCACCGCTAAATGTAGGTTTAGCGGTGGTTTTTTGTGCTTGTTTCATGTGCAAATTTTTGTCTTATTTAACATTTTTACATCAAAGCGTATTTGCCAATGTATAGTAGAAAATAAGTAAGAATACTGCGGTTAAGAACAAATTATGAACAAATTCCTCTCACTTTGCCCATGTTCTTATTTATCAGAGCAAAGCCTGCCGTACACAACTGGATATCCTTAATTTCCATAATTCTATTCGGTACGTTTGCGGAGGTTGTTCGTGCCTTTCTTTTTGCCCACGTTGCAAATGAAAAGGCTCCTACCTTAACCGGTAAGAGCCGCCGCAGAGTAAGTAATTTTCGGAGTCTACCTCACCTCCAAATCTCATAGCACAGATCCTATTTTACAGAGTTAATGAATCCAATTGATGAAGAAATTTTTAAGAAATTGAAAATAAGGCATGTTGCCAAAAAAACTTACTGTGGAAACAATGAAAATTCCCCGAACCTTTTTGCTTGCGCTGACCGGAACCGTTGTTGAATCCGGCGAAAAAAGATGGCCGATCTTTTTCTTCATAATTCAACAAGTTTTTTGAAACTTTTGTCTTGACATAGAATACATGTTATGCTAATATAATAAGGTCGTCACGCGAGAGTGGCGGAATTGGCAGACGCGCATGGTTCAGGTCCATGTGAAAGCAATTTCATGGGGGTTCAAGTCCCCCCTCTCGCACCATTATCAGAGCCGTCGTATTTGACGGCTCTGATTTTTTTCTTGGATTTCTTTAATTTCCTCTATAAATCTTTTGTTTTCACAAACAGAATTTTACGAAAAAAGACGGCTTCCAGCTGCTGCTGGTCGTCGCCTTTTGTTTTGTTAAACTGCCTTAGTGCAAGCAT
>JAAYWX010000085.1 GCA_012516225.1 Clostridiales bacterium | reverse complement strand
TAATATATGCGCGGAGCAGAACAAGTCTGCTCCCACGCAGCAGCCGGTTATAACTTTACCTCTCAACGATAAAACCGAATATCCTGTTACTCAATCCCAGGTAGACGAATGGAAAGAGTTATACCCTGGCATTGATGTTATGCAGCAGCTTCGCAATATGAAAGGCTGGTTAAGTGCTGATAGCAGACGGCGAAAAACAAGGCGCGGTATACTACGCTTTATTACCGGCTGGCTGGCAAAAGAACAGGACAGAGGACGTGCTTCGCCCGTGAGGATTGGCGCCAAACCGGGCGATTTTGAGCATCCAGCGGAGGACTACGACAAACTGGCGATTGATTTATTCGCTGATGAACGTACCCGGGGAACCGGAACGGAATAAAACATAGGAGGAATGAAAGATGGAAACTAATTGTGTGGCGCAGGCGAATTTGTGTGCTGTAAAGGAAAATGATGAACCGATCATCGAAACGCAGAGGATTGTGTTGGAGAAAATCCACAACATTAGGGTGGATATTGAATGGCAACGTGACAGACTATGCGGGAAACCGCCTGAGCAGAACGAAAACATGCCAAGGCCAATCGGCAGATGCATAACTGATTTTCAGTATGCTATGAATTGCGAACTGGATCGTATAAAGACGGCGCTGGACGACATTAGAACGACGCTGTAACGGCGCATAGGAGGCGGGGCGCTCCGGCGCCCTCGCTATCCTGGAATAAGGAGGCGGACATGAAAGGAAATAAAATCGGCTGGTGTGATATGACGGTCAATCCGGTGACGGGTTGCCCGAACGGTTGCGAATACTGTTATGCACGCATGATGAATAACCGCTTTAAATGGATAGAGGAGTTTTCAAAACCGCAGTTCTTCCAAAACAGGCTGAAAGATTTCCACACAAAAGAGCCTATGATTATATTCATCGACAGTATGAGCGATATAGCGCATTGGAAATGGGGATGGTTCAGAGAGACCATACACGCCATATACGAGAACCAGCAGAACATATACCTTGCGCTTACAAAGAACATAAAGAAATTCAATACTGAACTGCGCTGTAAATTTTCACTTCCGGCAAGGCTTTTTATCGGTGCGACTGTCACAAATAATACACAAGCACAGGCGGTAATTGATGCTGGCGGCGCTGACTTTATCAGTTTTGAACCGTTGCTTGAACGGATAATGCCGGAAAAACTCGAACAGTTACGCTGCAAATGGTGGATTGTTGGCGATTTGACAAAGGGCGGTAAGCCACAGGGCGTTACTTGCTTTCAATGGGTTGACGATATGATACAGCACGGCGAGCGTCACAACGTGCCGATTTTCATGAAAGATAGCTTGAAATACATCGTTGGAGAAACATTCAGACAAGAATTTCCGAGCGGGTGGAAAGGAGAGTGAGCAGGAATGAGAAAAATAGACTATTCAGACTTGAGATGGAACGGCAACGAATATGAAATATATGCTGGTTATCCACTTGGGCACGTATCGCTCAACGCTGAAATCGATAACCTTGAGCAATTCCGCGAAATTACGTCCGGCATCTCACTCGACCGCTTGCGTGAAATCTGCGACGCCGAGCGAGACGGGCGGTGCGTGGTGCTGCCGTGCAAGGTGGGGGATACATATACGGGTATATGTCGTGAGATTGTACCCAAAAAGAGGGGCAAGGGATGGGAAACAAAGTCGTGGCTTGATAGTGGTAATGTGTTAGGCTTTGAAGTTATGGCGAACTTATCAAAAGATGGACAGGATTACACAAGCAGACGAAGTGTTGATGATATAGGTAAAAGTTGGTTCACAGGGGACAAATCCCGCGAAGAAGCCGAAGCCGCGCTGAGGAAGGAGCAGGAACAATGAAAAAGGGATTGTGGTACATTTTCAAATGCCAAAACTGCGGAAAGGTATTTCAAGAAAAGGGAAAAGCTCAAAACTTGAACCGATTCGAATACGATACAGGCTTAAAGCACAGCGTTGAGATGCTTGAATATGCCGAACACATCGGTATCAAAACTCACATTGTATCTACGAATAAATGCAAGCCGAACGTGTACGGATGCGCAAAGCTTATAGGGTGCCAGATATGGGGAAAGGAGCAGAGTGATGACCGTTGAAAAACTGATAGAAGAACTGAGGAAGGTCTATGAATATTACTTTTGCAGCACGGTTGTTCATCCTTCCGGCCTGAACGTGAGAATGATGGCAAAAAATTGCGCGGACAAGTTGGAAGAAATGAAGGACGAGCTTGCCAAAGAGCAGCGCAGGGCGGAGAGAGCGGTGAACGTGTTGGAGCGCATTAAACGTGACATTAATGAGCAAGACAAAATATATATCCACATTGCAGATTACTTTGGGCGTGGCATTTACATAGACGAGGAGGGAGACGCGGTTGCATATTTTACGCTATGCAAAGACAACGAGCTTGGTGATGTGTATAAATGCGCTTCATGTGGTAACGAAATGTATGGGAATATGCCGAAGTATTGTTCTGAGTGTGGAAAGCGAATTGTGGAAGGAGACGCGAAATGAACACTGAACAGGCGATAGACACGTTGTCGAAAAGCTATACGGGCCAGCGGTGGATGATGTGATAATGGAGAGCGGGGAGAAAGAGGACGCGGAGCGCGGTAAATTATAAGTGCCGCATTGCCTTCTTCTTTCATGGCGACTCCGGGATGAGAGCCCTTCGGGGCTCTTTTCCTTTGCAAAAGAAAAGCCATCGCTAGAGGGCTTGCCTTTTTTTGATTTTTTGTCGGGGAGAGATACCACAATACCACAGATATGATTGTGGTATGGAGGGTGTGGTATGGTAACAGAGGACAAATGGACAGAGATTAGGCTTGAATATGCCACCACCGGGCTCTCATATCGTAAACTTGCCGAAAAGCACGGCGTATCCTTTAACACGCTCAAGGCCAGGGCGAAGCGCGAAAATTGGGTAAAGAACAAGAACGGATATCAAGCGGCGCTGACCACGAAGACATTACAAAAAGCGGCGACAAAGGCGAGTGACGCGTGCGTGAAACAGCTTGTGAAGGTAGGCCGGGCCGCAGAGATAGCCACGTCTGTCATCGAGAAAATAGTGGAGGACGCTGATCAGTTTCGCCGGCATATCGTCACAGTTAGAGAGGGACATGGATATGGCCTAG
>JAAYWX010000084.1 GCA_012516225.1 Clostridiales bacterium | reverse complement strand
TATAAAAATAGAAAAAGCCGCAGTTTTGAAGGAAAAACCGCCCATAGAAGGAATTCCTTTCGGAAAATATTTTTCGGATCATATGTTCCTGATGAACTATGACGAGGGAAAAGGCTGGCATGACCCTCGTGTCGTACCATTCTCAAATTTCGAGCTTTCTCCTGCGGCGGTGGTATTTCACTATGCTCAGGAAATATTCGAGGGATTAAAAGCATACAGAAGCCCGAACGGGGATGTGCTTCTTTTCCGGCCCGAAGAAAACGCAAGAAGGCTGAACAGCTCTGCCGATCGTCTTTGCATTCCGCAGGTTCCTGAAGAACTTTTCCTTGCGGGGCTTAAAACTCTCATCCAAGTAGACAAGGACTGGGTTCCCAGCGCTCCGGACACTTCTTTGTATATCCGTCCTTTTATAATAGCAACCGCTCCGCAGCTTGGTGTTCACGCTTCAAGCAGCTATTTATTTTCAATAATACTTTCTCCCGTCGGAAGCTACTATGCAGAGGGACTTAATCCCGTCCGCATAATGATAGAAAGCTCCGACGTACGTGCAGTTCGTGGCGGTACGGGGTATACCAAATGCGGAGGGAACTATGCCGCTTCCATACGGGCCGGACAGCGTGCAGAAGAAAAGGGGTACAGCCAAGTCCTATGGCTTGACGGCATTACACGCCGGAATATAGAAGAAGTCGGCCGCATGAATGTAATGTTCAAAATCGGCGGAAAGATTATTACTCCCGCCCTTACCGGAAGCGTGCTTCCCGGAATTACGAGAAAATCGTGCATTGAGCTTCTTAAAAGCTGGGGACAGGAAGTTGAAGAGAGAGAGTTTTCAGTTGACGAGCTTATCGCTTCTGCCAAAAACTGGACGCTGGAAGAAGCTTGGGGGACAGGCACTGCGGCAGTAATTTCTCCAATAGGCGAAATAGCTTTTGAAGGGACAGACTATCAAATAGGCGAAGGAAAAATCGGCCCGCTTACACAGAAACTTTATGATACTCTTACAGGCATACAGTGGGGCAAAACAGAAGACAAGTTCGGCTGGTCCCTCAAAGTCTGCTAATATATAAAACCTCTGAAGGAAAAACTTTGGATATTCCCTATATTACCGATTAAAAAGAAAAGAAATCCCGCAAAACAAATTTAAGTTTTGCGGGATTTTCTTTTATTTTTTCAGCACACCTATCTGACCTGTTTGAGCAGAAACTATATCAAGACTGCCATATTTTTTGCGGAGCAGGGGCTTTTCGATTTTTCCCGTAGGATTGCGCGGTACCTTGTCAAAAATAATCTCTCGCGGGCGCTTATATCTCGGAAGCGCCGAACAAAACTCGTTTATCTCGTCAACAGTTGCCGAAACGCCAGGTTTCAGTTCTATTATTGCGCAGGCAATTTCTCCAAGGCGTTCATGCGGTCTTCCTATGACAGCAGAATCTTTGATTTTGTCGTTTTTCCTTAGGAAATCTTCTATCTGCACCGGATAAATATTTTCCCCGCCCATTATGATTACGTCCTTTTTCCTGTCAACAAGCCAGATAAAACCGTCTTCGTCCATACGCGCCATATCTCCGGTCCACAGCCACCCGTCGTCCGAAAGGGATTCCCTCGTGGCTTCCTCGTTTTTATAATAGCAGGTCATGACGCCTGGACCGCGAACGGCAAGTTCACCGACTTCCCCTTGCGGCACTTCGTTTTTTTCGGCATCGACAATTTTTGTTTCCCAGCCATACCCGGCAACTCCTATTGCACCAACTTTGTGAGTATTTTCAATCCCAAGGTGGACACAGCCCGGACCGATAGACTCAGACAGCCCGTAATTTGTGTCATAATCATGATTTGGAAAATATTCTTTCCATCTGTTTATAAGCGCCTGCGGGACGGGCTGTGCTCCTATATGCATAAGCCGCCATGCGGACAGGTCATAATCGGAGAGCTTAATATCTCCTCTGTCAAGCGAATCAAGTATATCCTGCGCCCAAGGCACAAGCAGCCAAACATTTGTTGCCTTCTCTTCAGCGGCTGTTTTTAAAATCCATTTTGGGCTTATACCGCGGAGCAAAACAGCCTTACTCCCTGAAATAAGACTGCCGAACCAATGCATTTTAGCGCCGGTGTGATAGAGCGGAGGCATACATAAAAAGCAGTCTCCTCTCTGCTGGCCGTGGTGTTTCTGTTCGGCAACCGCCGAATGAGTCAGGCTGCGGTGCTTATGGAGAATAGCTTTTGGAAATCCTGTCGTGCCAGAAGAAAAATATATTGCAGCAAAATCATCTTCAGAGATTTCTATCCTTGGATTTCTGCTTGAACAGTAAAACATGAACTTATAGTAGCTTTCCGCCCATTCCGGACAGTCTGAACCGACATAGTAAAATTTTTTAATTTTGGGCATATCGTCTTTTATATCGCAAAGGCGGTCTATAAATTCATCTCCGAACACAAGAAGTGAACAGTCTGCAAGGTCAAGGCAATATTTTATTTCTTCCGCCGTATATCTATAATTAAGAGGAACGGCGAGCGCTCCCGATTTCAGAACGCCAAAGTATATGGGAAGCCATTCAAGGCAATTCATAAGAAGTATTCCTACTTTGTCACCTTTTTTTACACCGTTGGCAAGCAGCAGATGGGCAAAACGGTTTGCCCGCCGGTCAAAATCCTGCCATGTTATTTCACGGCGGTAAGTATTTTCCTGATAATTCATTTCTACAAGGGCGAATTCCTTCCATGAAGTTTTCGCCTCACTGTTCTCATGCTCCGGATTAATTTCAACAAGTGCGGTTTCCTCCGGAAACTCTCTTGCATTCCTCTCTAAGAACTCCGTAATAGGCATAATGACCTCTCCTTATTTTCCTTAACAAAAATAAAACGCCCTTCGGATTTTCCGAAGGGCGAAAACATTTCGCGGTACCACCTTGGTTTGCGGACGGCTTGCGCCGAACCGCCTCTGCAGCTCTCTTCCATCGCAATTTAAACGCCGGTCAAAGAGCTGACAAAATAACGTTTGTCAAACGTCGCATCCTACTGGGGAGGATAAGCCCGTTCAGCGCGCAGCTAAAGGATGTATTCACCGAAACTTTCCGTGCGCCTCTCATCAAACCGGCAACTTTCTGTTCGGATGCATAACGGTTACTTCTTCCTTATCACAGCTTTTTTCATATGTTGTTCGAACAGTATGTTCTTTATAATAATATAGCTGAAAACATTTGTCAAGCCCGCTTCGACAAATTTCATTTAACGTACCGCTTAAGAAGTTGCCGTTAAGCCTTTTATTCCCCGTAAGCTTCGCCGCTAAACTTGTCAAGAAATTTTGTCGCAAAAGAAACGAAATCTGGGCAAATGTTTGTTTCAGATGGATTAGTATTATAGCTTATGCCTATGTACGCGCAGGCTTCCGGCAGATCAATGTTCACCGCATATTTCTTCAAAGCGGAGTTGCTGTGTAAAATCCAGCGGGGGATTATAGAATACCCTATTCCGTTTTTGACGCTGCCGATTATCATATTCATATCGTTTGTTTCACATACTATCTGCGGATAAAACCCGTATTTTTTAAACACTCTGTCAATATTGGTTCTCAGGCCTGATCCTTTGGGCGTAGTTATTAGCTGTTGATCTTTCAAATCCTCAAAGGTAATGTCTTTTTTCTTAATCAGCGGATGCCCCGGCGGAAAAAGAAAACAGCATTTTTCACAGAAAACCAAGTCGGTTTTTATGCCCTTTAAAGGGTCATCAATTATAGGAGGAGAGCAGAAAGCATAATCTGCTTCGCCAATTGACAACGCATTGATTATTTCTTTAGGTGAGGCATACTCTATTGACATGGTGTAATTGGGATACTGTTTTTTAAATGCGATAATCATATCTGCCGAAAAAGGACTGATATTGCACAAAATTTTAATATTTTTCTCTCGCTTGTTATGCATTTTTTCTATTACATCGTAAAGTTCGTAATAGTCTGTCAGCACCTTTTTGGCGTAGATATAAAAATTTTCTCCATTTTCATTTAACCTTATTTTTCTTCCCACATTATCGAAAAGCGGAAAACCAATTTCTTTTTCAAGGTTTCCTATTGTTCTGGTTAAAAAAGGCTGTGAAACACCGAGTTTTTCCGCCGCTCTTGTAACATGTTCCTTTTCTGCGGTAACGCAGAAATAGCGCAAATCTTTTATGTCCATACGTTCCTCCGATTGAATTCTGCTGAATGCAAGGGGAAAAGATCCGCTGCTTGGTTTATATAATACGCTTTATGCATCTAAGAGTGCCGCATTTCGGATTCTCTCCGCTTCATCGACTCTTTCCTGAAGGCACCGGAAATAGTTTCTTATAAACTGCAGAAAATCCTTCATATTTCTGTTTTCTATGTTTATGCTGTTATAACTAAGTCCCATATATCCGAACTTATCCGGACTGTCAACTTCAATGCAGCTTGACCGCAGTTCCGGATATCTGTCAAGTACGGAATAGGAGATAAAAGCGTACCCCAGCCCGCTTCCGACCGCTTGAAATATGAGATTTATATCGTTAGTTTCGCAGACTATGTTCGGACGTACTGAATATTTATCAAAAACATAGTCAACGTGCGTCCGCATTGCACCGCCTTTAGGGTTGGTTACAAGGCGTTCTCCCTGAAGATCCTCGAATTTTACTGCCTTTTTGCCACGCATAGGGTGACAGGGAGGAAGAAGGACACAGGCAATATCGCGAAAGATTATTTCAGTGGTAATATTCTTGCAGGGATCATCGTCTATCATAGGGTCGCAGAGCGCAAAATCCGTTGCTCCGGTTGCAAGCGCCTCTATCATGTCTTTTCTTGTAGTATTCAAAAGTTTAAGCGCATAGTTTGAATCCTTTTTCTGAAACTCCGACAGCATGCCGTGCATATGTGCCTCAGTATTGCACATAAGAGTGATTGTGCGCATTTGCTTTTGCAGGACAAAGTCCATCTCCGTATACAAGTTGTCAACGTCCGCAAGAATTTTTTTCGCGTTTTTATAAAAAAGTTCTCCGTAATTATTTAGCCTGATTTTTCTGCCGACTTTTGTAAAAAGCTCGATTCCAAACTCATTTTCAATTTGTCCAATGATTTTTGTTAAATAAGGCTGTGCAATGCCAAGTTTTTCCGCCGCCTTGGATACATGCTCAAGTTCTGCGGTCAGGCAGAAATACCGTAAATCCCTTATATCCATTTTATCCTCCCAAAAAGCACAAATTAAAGTGGAGAACGCAGAATTTTATATCTGTTTGTTTATATTATATAGTGCATATATCTTATATAGTATAAAGTATTGGCAAAATAAATTCAATAAAAAAGCGGAATTTAACATCATTTATGACAATTATGTAAAAATTAAAAATATAATTTTTGTTAATTCTATTTATGTAATTAT
>JAAYWX010000083.1 GCA_012516225.1 Clostridiales bacterium | reverse complement strand
CCCCCTGAACAGCTGATTTTTCATATTTTTATACAATAATGGCGGAGTGCGGTAAATCTAAAATTTATTTATTCTGCCGCCGCTCCGCATCCTCCGCATCCGGAAAAATTATTAGTTTTATTTTAACCGCATTTTCCTGTAATTGCAAGTATTACAATATTAGTTTATCATTTTCCCCGAAATGCTGTCTTTTTCATTTGCAATAAATATTAAAAGTGTGCAAATTGCCAAATTTTTATCAATCTTTTGGGGATTTTCAACTGTTACATATAATTTGGTATAAATCTCTCTTGATATAGTCAAATTTGTCATATATAATTGTGAAACGCTAAAACATCAAACCACACTGATAATGGGGGGACAATCTTATGCCGGAAACCATATATAAACGCAGGTTTGGCGACCGATGCGACGGGCGTCTTGTCCGCACCTATCCCGCTTATAATAAATTTACTCCGTTTATAATGAAAACCCGCAACGACTCATGCAATTATTTCAGCGATAGTATTGAAGTTACGGAAATAGACCGCTGGCTTAGAGAGAAACGTGCCGAAGGCTATAAAGGCATAGGCATGCTCCATCTCTTTATTGCGGCATATATAAGGACGGTTGCATACCGTCCAGCACTTAACCGCTTTGTGTCCGGACAGAGGATCTATTCCCGTCACAATATAGAGATTTTGATGACGGTTAAGAAAGCAATGACGGACGATTCGGAAGAAACTTCGATAAAGGTCAAATTTCTCCCTTCTGATACCGTTTTTGACGTTTACCGGAAAATCAACGAAAAGATAGACGAAGTAAAAGCAGATGGAGAAAACGGGACTGACAAATTCGCCGAAAGGTTTTCACGTTTCCCACGAATCATTATAAATACTGTAATGGGAATATTGAAGCTTATGGATTATTTAGGCTGGCTGCCACAGTCTCTCCTCGATATAAGCCCTTTCCATGGTTCTATGATAATTACGGATCTCGGCTCCATCGGTATTCCTCCCGTTTTTCATCACATTTACAATTTCGGAAATTTGCCTCTTTTTGTTGCTTTTGGTGCCAAGCGGCATACAATAGAGCTTGACAGCACCGGTACTCCGGTTGAACGGAAGTATGTCGATTACAACGTAACGACGGACGAGCGGATATGCGACGGTTTTTACCATGCAAATTCTTTTAAATACATGAAGTATTTTCTCCGAAATCCGCGTATGCTTGAGATACCCCCTGAAAAAGTAGTTCAGGATATATTTTAAACATAAAGTGCCGAAGCATTCAGCTCCGGCACTCTTTTATCTTTTAATTATTATAATTTCTGGTATAGCTGCATATTTGTGCTGTAGCAGAAATATGTCCAGCCAAGATATTTGTCATAATATGCCACATGCGTTCCTCCGCCTTGAGCGAAGTTTGCCTGATACACAACGGACGGTTCGAGGAGTCTTTCTCCGTTAAGCAACCTGATTGCACATTGTACACAGCGCTCTGAGGGAAGCAGTGTGTTAAAATAGCGGCTGTTTGCACCGTAGTACTGTCCCGGCTGCTCAATGACTTCCTTTATTGTATTTGGAAATTCAGGACTTGCCACTCTATTCAAAACGACTTCCCCAACACTCATCTTCCATTCATCACTAAGCCATTCGGATCCGGCTTCCGCATATATTATTTTGGAAAGCAGCATTAGGTCCTCAAATGAATAGCTCTTTTCATCAAGCCCAAGCGCGGATATTTTCTCATCTCTTGCATTCTGAGCTTTTATTCCTTCATCCCAATTTCCTGTTATGCAGGCATTTATCATTTCTTTAGAATAATCAACATTAGGATCATATAAAGCCTCCGCATTGCAGTTCAATACAAAAACAAGAACAATCGCAGGTAATACGGCAATCAATCTTTTCATAGATGACCTCCTTAGTCAATGACTATCCAATTCAGTAGGGCAAAACCGCCAAATGCGCTTTATCAATCGGTATGCGCAATTATAGCTGCAGAAGCTGCAAAAATGCTGTCGGTTTGCGCTGACAGTAATGCAAGTTTTCATCCAAGCTCCGCATTTATAAATTTCCCCACTATTTATTGAAATAGCCTTTTTTTTAGTTCATTATTCCCCACTTTCTTAGCAAAATTTTGTTATTATTCAGAGGCATGGTGCTTATGTTAACAGACATAAGTCTAATAATCAATAGTTGTTAATTATTTAACGTAATTTTTAGTAGTTTAATATAAATATTCTTGTTACTTTTTTGTTTCCTTTTGTAAATTTTGCGTTAAATATGAAATTAATCTTGCAAATATTTTTTCGTGCTTATTCCAAAAATTGCTTTAATTTTTTTACATTTACATAATAAATTCGCCCTTTAACCTTATTGCGTGCATAATGCCGCTTTTAGGTTAAAGGGCGGATTTTATTTGGAGATATATTTAGTTCATTCATTAGTTCATTCAGATGCAGTTTTCTCTATATTCCGCGGAAAACAAATTCGCAGGCAAAGTGCTGAACCCCGCCGCAAAGTCCCTGGATAATAT
>JAAYWX010000082.1 GCA_012516225.1 Clostridiales bacterium | reverse complement strand
GAATAAGGAATAAGACAGCAGCGCAAAATGCGTTGCTGTCTTATTTTTATCCTTTATTATCAGGTATCTAACTTATCAAAATTTTATTCAGGTTATCATTTATATACATATTTAGTTATGGATGCATAACGAAAACCATCGACGAAAGCAAGAAAATGCTGATTTTTACATCTATCAGGTAAAAGCATCGATAAATTGTTATGTAAATATAACAATTATTTTATGGGAATACTAACAAATTTTTGGCATAGTGAATAAATTTCGTTGCGTTTAGGCGCTTGGCGCGTTAACCTAATTATGGGAACGAAATGCCATTATGCATTGTGGAAGCGGTAAGGCTCCGAACGGTCATTTTCCGGCCCGTCAAGGTCTTGGTTTGTCAGCGGACTGTGAAACAAGATACCAAACGGAAAAGGCTGAAGTTAAAGCATTTTAGGCAAATCTTCAAAGGGGAGGATGCGTATGAATTATCAAAAACTTTTCGACTCAAGTATTTCTAAAGAAGCAATCAGCGCATGGAGATCGTCAGGGAAAAAGGCGCTCGGAGTGGTCTGCTGCCATGTCCCGCACGAAATACTCTATGCTGCAGACGTACTGCCCGTAAGACTGCGGGCAACTGGCTGCGAAGACTACAGCGAAGCAGAAGTTTGGATGTCCAGCTTTAGCTGCAGTTTCGCAAAATCCATTCTCCAGTATTTTATCGATGGAGTCTATGATCTGGATGGGCTTGTAACATCGGACGGATGTATGCAAGCGGTAAGAATCTATGACAACTGGAGGGCATATTCCAAAAAGGCAAGCAAAGAACAATCGCTTTTTGAAATCGGAGCTCCTCGCATGAACAGCCCGACTACAAAGGCGTATTACAGAGAAGAGCTTAAAATTCTTATTGATGCGATGGAAAAGTTCAGCGGCAACAAGATTACCGATGAAAAGCTCATCAAAGCCATAGAAATGTGCAACGAGGAGAGAAGGCTTATAAAGCAGCTTCTGGATCTTCAGAAAGAGGAACATCCGGTAATCACCGGCGCTGAGGCGCTTACAATTATGCTTGCCTCAAGCAATATGCCGGCTTATGAATACATAGAGCTTCTAAAAGCTTTTCTTGCCGACGCGCCTAATAGAAAGCCCGTTTCGGACTACCGTGCCCGCTTTATGATAATAGGCAGTGCGCTGGACAATCCGAAATATGTCGAGGCGATCGAAAACAAAGGCGGACTTGTTGTTGCCGATACGCTTTGCTTTGGAAGCATGGGATTTGGCGAAGAACTTTCTGTGAAAAATGGCGACATTATAGGCTCTATTGCGGACTATTACCTTGACCGTCTCGTATGTCCCCGCATGATTGACAACCGCGATGCGCTCCATGAATTTATCGTAAACAAGGCAAAAGAATATCGGGTTGACGGTTTGCTTTACGAGAAAATGCAAAATTGCGAATGCTGGGGCGGAGAAAATACTTTCCTTGAGCCTGCACTCAAGGACGCGGGAATTCCTGTGCTTTATCTTGAACGGGAAGAAAAGCTTGCAAATATAGGGCAGCTTGAAATCCGCGTTGAAGCGTTTATCGAGATGGTTGAAAAGGAGGACTAAAAATGGCCTTTGTTGATGAAGTTTATAAAGTAATAAGCGGAGAACTGAGCACAACCGACTATATTGCAAGCTCGGCCGAGGGAAAACTTGCACACACTATTGAAAAAGATCCTGATGGAAGATGGATATATGACATACAGGTTGCCCAGTGGGCTCAGATACGCGATGCCCATAAAAACGGAAAAAAGCTGATAGCTTTCGGCGGTCCTATGCCCGTAGATATAATTTACGCTTTTGATTGTCAGCCGTACTATCTGGATCAGCTTCCTCTGAGTACAGCTCCAAAAGTTGATATGACGGCAAAATTTGTAGATATCTGTGAGGCTAAGGCAAACCAAAGCATGTGCTCCAT
Organism: Clostridiales bacterium; assembly: GCA_012516225.1. Lineage (GTDB taxonomy): Bacteria > Bacillota > Clostridia > Oscillospirales > Oscillospiraceae > UBA2658. Next base: position 96 of record JAAYWX010000082.1, on the reverse strand, counting down.
AGACAAAGTTGAAATGGGCGTTTTGCTTGCGGACCAGTACGGAATTAAGCCGGACGCTTTCGTGTATTCCACCGTTCCTTGCGATTCCTCAAGAAT
>JAAYWX010000081.1 GCA_012516225.1 Clostridiales bacterium | reverse complement strand
ATTTATGTAATCACTGAGAGCTTTTTCACCTTGAGAAAGCTCAAAAGGCTCATTCAATATTTCCGTAAGAATCGAAATCTCCTCATTTGTAAACTTTTCCGCAAGCGGCGCTATAGACGGCCGTGCAAAATTTTTTGTTCTCTCCGTGAGTTCGGCGTAAAGACGCCCAAACAGAGGAACCGAAAAGTCCTCTTCCGAAAGCATGTCCTTTTCCGAAAAAAGCTCCGGCTCATAATAAAGAAGTCTAAGCACTCCTTCTTCAGCGGCGGCACTCTTAACATTTTCATAATGAAAACGCCTGCTTCGGGTCTGCCGCATCCGCACAGGGCGGGCTGTTTCCCTCTCCTGCTTTTTCTTGGCCTGTTCCATCGCTTTTTTCCTCACCCTCTCCACTTCGGAGATTACAGCTTCTCCGGATACTTTAGCCATATCGGCGGCTCTGCGCGAGTACACTTCGCGCTCAACGGAACTTGGCAAGTCTGCGACGAGCCTCGTCACTTCCTTCAGAAAGGCGACTCTGCCTTCGTCCGAGCCAATATCGTATTTTGAAGCAATGTCGGAAAAACGATACTCTATATGGTTTTCGGAACGTGCGAGCATATTTTCAAAGGCAGCCGCACCGAACTTTTTAATATATTCGTCAGGATCCTTTGCTCCCGCCAGCCTAAGAACCCTCACTTTAATATTAAGCTGCTGAAGAATTGAAATTGCCCTTTGTGATGCTTTTTGCCCCGCCTCGTCTCCGTCATAGGCTATGACCACTTCATTCGCATATCTTGAAATAAGCCTCGCCTGCTCCGGTGTAAGCGATGTTCCAAGAGAGGCGACGGCACAATCAAAACCCGCTTGGTGCAGTGACACAACATCAATATTTCCCTCTGTCAGAATTATATATCCACTTTTTGACTTTTTAGCCAAATTCATCGCAAAAAGATTATGACTCTTACTAAAAACAAGCGTTTCCTGACTGTTTAGATATTTAGGTTCCCCGTCTTCGAGTATTCTTCCCGAAAAACCTATCACGCTTCCGCGTACATCAATCACCGGGAATATCAGACGGTTTCTGAAAGTATCATAAATTCCTCCGCCGCCCTTTTTGGAAGCCCGTGCAAGTCCGGCATCCACAAGCTCCTGTTTGGTATAGCCTTTGCTTAGCATAGCTGAAACAAGGCTGTCCCACGAATCGGGAGCAAAGCCCAAACCAAAACGTATTACCATTGCCGGGGAAATATCCCGGTTTTTTATATACCGTCGGGCCGCTTCTCCCTGCGGTGATTTTATCTGCTCAAAAAAGAAACGGGCGGCATCGCGGTTAAGCTTTAGCATTCGTTCCCGTCGCGAATGATTTGCATCCTTTTCATCTTCCGGTACTGTCATCCCCGCCCGCCTTGCAAGAAAACGAACAGCGTCAGGATAAGACAGATTTTCAATTTCCATTATAAAGTTGATAACGGACCCGCCTTTGCCGCAGCCGAAACAATGATAAATCTGTTTGTCCGGAGCAACGGAAAAAGACGGCGTTTTTTCGCTGTGAAACGGGCACAGCCCAAAAAGGTTGTTCCCACTTTTCTTAGTCAGCTTTACATATGAAGAAACGACATCGGTTATTTCATTGCGTTCGGTAAGTTCCTGAATAAAGCCTTCCGGAAAAGCCATATATCCGCCTCCTTCTTATGCTGCCCTGTTTCCGTATCTGCCGCAGAAAAAGGTGTATTTTGCGACTATTTCTATAGAATTCCCTGTTATGATAATCTTTATTATTTTATCTGCCATGCCTTCGGGATAAATATATCACCGAATTGATAAACCGCGTAATCGTCTGTCATACCCGAAACATAATCGCAGACAGCCCGTTCAATCCCTTCCTCCTCGGCAATGCGCTTATAATCTTCCGGAAGTTTTTTGGGGTTTTTTACATAGTGTTCCCAAATTCCTCCCAAAATGCCTGATACTTTTGCTTCCTCTCCCTTAGCTCTTGGGTTTTTGTAGACTCGCTCATAAAGGAAATCATAAAAAGTATTTATAGCGTTTTCCATCTCTTCAGACATTCCGATACGCCCTTTGGTGCTGTTTTCGATAAGATCCGTAATAATCGCATTGATACGTGTGCTGTGCCTTTCACCTATCCGTTCCAATACTATGGGCGGAATATCGTCCTTTGTCAATATACCGGCGCGGATGGCATCGTCAACATCGTGGTTTATATAGGCAATCCGGTCGGACAGACGCACAACTGTCGCCTCCGAAGTATCGTCCGGAGAGCCTTTTGTGTGGTTAAGTATGCCCATTCTTGTTTCATAACAGAGGTTCAGCCCTTTGCCTGACTTTTCCAGCCTATCTACTACACGCAGGCTTTGCTCATAATGTCTGAATCCTTCTGAAAATATTTCGTTTAGGGCACGCTCTCCGGCATGTCCGAACGGAGTATGTCCCAAATCATGACCGAGTCCTATAGCTTCGGTTAAATCCTCGTTCAGCATAAGAGCACGTGAAATTGTCCTTGCTATACGCGTAACCTCAAGAGTGTGCGTAAGGCGCGTACGGTAATGGTCGCCCTCCGGCTGGAGAAAGACCTGCGTCTTATGCTTAAGCCGGCGAAAAGATTTTGAATGTGTTATACGGTCAATGTCGCGCTGAAAACATGTACGGATCTCATCGGGTTCCTCTGGGATAACGCGTCCCTTTGAATTGGCCGAAAGTACTCCGTATTCGGAAATCATCAGTCGCTCAAGATGTTCGCGTTTCTCTCTGGGGGGCTGCAAAAAGATACACCTCCGATTTTATGTGGACAGAACATACCGATTTTCTTATACGACATTGCCCCTCATTTCCCCTTTTTTTCAGAAAAAATTTTTTATTTGCAATCAGGAAAATGCGGCGGGAGCGCCCTTTTTCAAAACGGGCACTCCCAGACATTTTAAAATCAAGT
>JAAYWX010000008.1 GCA_012516225.1 Clostridiales bacterium | reverse complement strand
GGATTTGCACTTTTCCTTGCAATGGTTAAGGAGCTTTTTGCGGGGTTTTGTTTCGGATTTCTGTTTCAGGCATATTACTATATGCTGTTTGTGGCGGGGGACATTATCGATACGGGATTCGGACTTTCAATGGCAAAAGCTTTCGACCCCGCAACGAATATACAGGTGTCGCTTACAGGAAACCTGTTCCAGCTTGTGTTCACGGTGTATTTCTTTGTAACCGACTGCCATCTTATCTTTATAAAGCTTATAAATTCCACATTCGACATTGTGGGGATAGGAGGGTTTACATTCGGTGCCGATGTAGGCAGATTTATATGCACACAGTTCGTATCGGCTTTTGGACTGATCATGCATCTGGCCATTCCGTTTATAGCGGCATCCTTTGTTTTGGAAATCGCGATGGGAGTTTTGATGAAGCTGATCCCGCAGATCAATGTTTTTTCAATTCATTTCCAATTTAAAATTATTCTTGGACTGGGACTTCTCTTTTTATTCGCGGTTCCGGTAACAGATTTTATACAGTCATATTTGAATGAAGTATTTGTTCAAATGCAAAACCTGCTGAAAGTCCTGCAATAGGGGACTTTCCCCGTTAACTGCCCAAGGGGGGATACCGTGCCGGGCGAAAAGACAGAAAAAGCTACGCCGAAACGAAAAAAAGACGAACGTAAAAAGGGAAATGTCTTTTTAAGTCAGGAAGTAGTTACGGTTTTTACCCTTCTTGCCACGTTTTATATTTTAAAACTTATGATGCCGTATGCAGTGCGGACGATGGAAGCGGCAATACGGCACTACACCGAAATAGCCGCATCGACGGATGAGATTACATATGGAGGGCTTAGAAGTTATTACTATGATTCGCTTGCGCTCTTTGCCAAGACCGCTCTGATTCCTCTTATAGCGTGCAGCCTTGTGGCAACCATGGCGACCATGCTGCAGACGAGAATGCTGTTTTCATCCAAAAGTTTCGCATTTAAGGGAGAACGCATAAACCCAATTCAGGGTTTTAAAAAAATGTTCTCAATGCGCGCATTTGTCGAGTTGCTTAAATCTATTCTTAAAATTACGATTCTCCTGTATATCATATACATAATTTTGAAAAATGAACTTTTCCAGATGCCGCGCATGATGGATATGCAGTTTTCGGGTGCGCTTTCTAAAACAGGCGCGATTATTATGGAAATAGTTCTTAAAGCCGGTGCAGTATTTGTTTTTCTTGCTGCTGCCGACTACTTGTAGCAGTGGTGGCAGTATGAAAAGAACCTCCGTATGACAAAGCAGGAGGTTAAAGACGAATATAAACAGACCGAAGGCGACCCGCAAATTAAAAGCCGCATAAGGTCGATACAGCAGCAGCGTGCGAAACAGCGAATGATGCAGAACGTCCCCAAAGCGGACGTGGTTATCAGGAACCCGACGCATTACGCTGTTGCTATAAAATACGATCAGAGCGTTAACCGCGCTCCTGTTGTAGTTGCAAAAGGAGTTGACAGTCTGGCTTTAAGGATTGTCAAAGTAGCCGAGGATAACGGGGTTTATGTAACAGAGAACAAGCCTCTTGCACGAGCCCTGTATGAATCAGTTGAAGTAGATAGGGAGATACCAGAGCGGTTTTACCGTGCAATTGCGGAAGTGCTGGCGTTCGTATACAGCCTTAAGAAAAAGGATTTGAATTAGTATGAATTTACGGTTTCTTAATAACGGCGTCGCAGTTTTTATCATACTGATCGTCGCGCTTCTTATTGTACCACTCAGTCCGGCCTTTCTCGACTTTATGTTTATACTTAACCTGACGATATCTCTGGTTATACTACTTTTGACCATGTATATCAAAGAACCGCTGGAGTTTTCGATTTTTCCGTCGCTGCTCCTGCTTACAACTTTGCTCAGGCTGGGGTTAAACGTATCGTCAACACGTTCTATTCTGACGAGGGACGGATATGCCGGCGAAGTCATTAAGACTTTCGGAAACTTTGTCATACAAGGAAACGTAGTTGTCGGACTTGTTATATTCCTCATAATCGTACTCGTTCAATTTATAGTCATAACAAAGGGCGCGGAACGTGTCGCGGAAGTTTCGGCAAGATTTACGCTTGACGCTATGCCCGGAAAACAGATGGCTATAGATGCGGATCTTAGTTCAGGTATTATAGATGAAAACGAGGCAAAAAAAAGGCGCGAAAAGATTCAGCGTGAAGCGGACTTTTTTGGATCAATGGACGGTGCATCTAAGTTCGTCAAGGGCGATGCAATAATATCTATCGTTATTACTCTGATAAACCTTATAGGCGGGCTTATTGTTGGGCTTGTCAAAGGCGGGGATTTCAGCTCAATTGTCCAGACTTATTCATCTTCCACTGTCGGCGACGGGCTTATGAGCCAGATTCCTGCACTCCTAATCTCGATTGCCACTGGTATGATAGTTACCCGTTCGGCATCAGAGGCAGATTTGAATAAAGAGGTAGTAAACCAGTTCTCATCTCAGCCTGTGGTCTTGATAATTGCTTCCGCAGTGCTTCCGCTTCTCATTATTATAGGATTTCCGCCTATTCAGGTTCTTGTTATTTCCGGAATGCTCCTTACGCTTGGACTCTCATTGAAGAACAGCAGGAAAAAAGCGCTGGAGGCGGCGGGAGAAGCACCCAAAGTTATTGAGGAAGTTACGAGTGAGGTCAGTTACTACAGGAATCTTGACAATGTGTACGGGCTTTTGACAGTTGATGCTATAGGTGTTGAGGTTGGTTACAGCCTGCTTCCGCTTGTCGATGAAAAGAGCGGAGGGAACTTCCTTGACAGAGTTGTTATGCTGAGAAAGCAGTTTGCGGATGAAATGGGAATGGTCATACCGGCCATAAGACTTAAGGACAGCAGCAGATTGAATCCGAACCAGTATGAAATTTTACTCAGAGGCGAAACTATAGCAATAGGAGAAGTGCTTATAGACCATTACCTCGGGCTTGCGCCTGACAATATAGAGCCAGAAAATTCCATAGATGGAATAGAAACCATAGACCCGGCGTTTGGAATGCCTGCAGTATGGATAAGCGAGGACAAAAAACTTCAGGCGGAAATGGCCGGATATACGCTTGTCGACCCGACATCCGTTATTATTACGCACCTGTCCGAGATAATAAACAGACACGCACACGAAATGCTTACAAGGCAGGAAGTTAAGCGCATGCTTGAAAATCTCAAGAAAAACGGTGAAAGCATAGTCGATGAAACAGTTCCATCCATCGTTTCCGTCAGCGAACTGCAGCATGTCTTGAAAAACCTGCTCAGGGAAGGGATTCCGATACTGGACATGGAGATCATACTCGAAACCTTGTCTGACTATGCGCCAACGGTAAAAGACAACGATATGCTGACAGAGTATGTAAGACAGGCTCTGAAGCGAACCATTACAAGAAAATTTTCATCAGGCGGACAGCTTAAGGTGATTACGCTTGACGGAGAGATAGAAGATGCTATTATAAAGAGTGTAAAGAGAATGGAAGGCGGAGCTTATCTGACACTTGAACCGGATATGATACAGAGAATTGTAGCTGGTACTAAAGAGCAGATAGATAAGATGAAAAAGCTTGTCCAGGAGCCGATAGTTTTAACATCTCCGGTTGTGCGTATTTACTATAAAAAGCTGATAGACCAGTTTTATCCCAATATAACAGTGCTCTCTTTCAACGATTTGGATCCGTCTGTTCAGGTACAGTCGCTGGGGATTGTTAAAGTATAGGGATTAGCGCCCAAAGGAGGGAAACATGGCTTCAAACGGCAGAAACACGATAAATGAAATAAAAGTGGCCGAGCCTGAAGAACTTATGCGGCTTTATAAAGCCACCGGAGATGTTGAACTGCGCAATCAGCTCGTAATGCACTATGTTCAGTTCGTAAATGTAGCAATTTACAGTATGCGCTCGATTCTCTTGTCAAATATACCGTTTGAGGATTTTTTCAATCAAGGGGTTCTGGCGCTGATTGAATGTATTGAGCGGTACGACCCTTCGAGAGGCGCAAGTTTCGACACATACAGTTATCTCGGAATAAGAGGGTCGATTCTAAAATACCTCAGAAAACAGAATTGGCTTCCAAACAGAGTTTGGGAAGCAAGAAAAAGGATAACTCAAGGACGCTCAGAACTGGAACAGACACTTATGAGGGAACCTACGGACAGGGAACTTGCAGATTACCTCGGCATGAGCGAGAAGCAGCTTGAGGGACTGATTTCCGAGATGTCGGTTATTGATACGGTTTCATTTGAGGAACTTCTGGAAAGTACTTATGCCAATGCAACGGAAAGCAGTTGCTATGCGGAAGAAACTGATATTTCAGAGAAGATTCTGCATGAAGAACTTATAGATGCGCTTGCCTCCGCTATAGATGCCCTTCCGCCAAAGCAAAAACAGGTTATATCACTTTATTATTATGAAAACCTGAACCTGCGCGAGATTGGGGAAGTGATTGGCGTATCTCAGCAGCGGGTTTCTCAAATAAGGGCAAAGGCATTGGAAAACCTGTCAGATGCTATAAAAAAGTTTGAAAACGGCGGAAAAAAGAAATAAAAAGGACAGGGGGAAAAGATATGCTTTCAGGGTTTTATACTATTGCTTCGGGGATAATAGTAAACCAAAGAAATTTAGAAACCATAGGCAACAATCTCACTAACATCCAGACTCCGGGATACCGCGGCGAGAGAATAGTTAAGTCTGCATTTGAGCAGGAACTGATGTCGAGGCTTGAAGCTTCGGGTAATACGGTGCTGGGAGACGGCATAGGGGCTACAGCCGTTCTGGTCGGCAAAT
>JAAYWX010000080.1 GCA_012516225.1 Clostridiales bacterium | reverse complement strand
GAACAATATAATACGTCCATAATAAAAAGCATATTGAGGGTGTTCTCATATTTCCCCCTCAATATGCTTTTTTTATCTGCTGCATATTTCCGATTCGCCGCTTTTTTCCGTCATAATCTTTCTGTCAGAACCTTCTTTCAAAATATCCGTCAGCCTTTCCTCATCTCCCGCTTCCAAGGCTTTTTTATATTCCGAAAGATTTTTGATAATAGTATCCAATTCAAAAATCAGATTATCCCTGTTTTCCAAAAACAGCTTTGCCCACATCTGAGGATTAAGCCGCGCCACCCTCGTCAGATCCTTATAGCTGCCTGCGGAAAATCCTCTGTGCATAAGAGCGTTGGGGCTCTTTATATACGCATTGGAAACAACGTGCGCAAGCTGAGATGTAAAGGCTATCATCCTGTCATGGTCATCAGCAGCAACAAACCTTACGCTTGAAAATCCCAATGTATAAAAAAAGTTTTTTGTCTTTTCCATAACGGAGAGATCCTCGTTTTTCTTGGCGCAGAGCAGCATTGTTGCGTCGCTGAACATATCTGCGCGAGAATTTGCAAATCCTGAAAACTGGATTCCTGCCATAGGGTGCCCCCCTATAAAGTAAAACCCGCTTTCTCCGGCAATTTCATATCCTTCCGCACAGATGCGACGTTTCACCCCTGCTGAGTCAACAACGACAGCGCCTTTTTTTATAATTTCTTTCTTTTCTTCCAGAAATTCTATAGTTGCCTCAGGATACAGAGCTATCAGCACCATATCTGCCTCAGCCAAAATATTGTCGTCTGCCTCTCCGTCAATCGATCTGCAGAGCTTAGCGGCATAAACGGAGCTAATATCGGTATCGCATCCAAAAACCTTGTGTCCTGTAAATTCTTTGATTGCCCTTGCAAATGATCCTCCTATAAGACCAAGTCCAATAACCGCTATATTCATACTGCACTCTCCTTTATCGCATTCCTGACGCTGCCGACCGTCTTAACAAGTCCTGTAAATGTTTCAGGCGTTATTGACTGTGGGCCGTCGCACAAAGCTTTCGACGGATTATTATGAACCTCTATTATAAGTCCGTCTGCTCCAGCCGCAGTGCATGCCAGCGCAAGCGGCTTAACTAAGCTTGCTATTCCTGTACCGTGGCTCGGGTCAGCTATTATAGGAAGATGTGTTTTTTCTTTAAGAAGCGGTATTGCTGAAACATCCATCGTATTTCTTGTGTATGTTTCAAAAGTTCTTATTCCGCGCTCGCAAAGTATAACGTTCCCATTTCCTCCTGCCATGATATACTCTGCACTCATAAGAAGCTCCTGCATAGTGTTTGCGAGTCCTCTCTTTAAGAGTATGGGCTTCCTTATGCGTCCAAGTTCTTTTAGCAGCTCAAAATTCTGCATGTTCCTTGCCCCTACCTGAATTACATCTACTTCTTCGAAGAAATGAAGATGTGACAGATCCATTATCTCTGTAACTATCGGCATTCCGGTTTCTTTTTTTGCGAGAAGCAGCAATTCTATCCCTTTTTCGTGCAGACCCTGAAAAGCATACGGAGAAGTACGCGGTTTAAATGCTCCTCCGCGCAGCATTGTCGCCCCCGCCGCCTTTACGCTTTTTGCAATCTCTATTATTTGTTCTTCGCTTTCTACTGAGCAGGGTCCGGCTATAAACTGGAAATTCCCGCCTCCCAGCTTATTCCCACCTATATCTATCACCGTATCCTGCGGATGGAATTTTCGGTTAGCATTTTTATAGGGGTCGGATATGCGCGTAACCGTTTCCACAATATCAATGCTCCTTATAAAGTCCATATCCACATTGCTTGTATCCCCAACAAGTCCGAAAACCGTGTTAAATTCTCCCACGCTCACATGGACGTTAAGTCCGAGACTCATAAGCCACTTTTTCAGATTTTCTTTTTGTTCTTCATCCGCCGAATTTTTAATAACTACAACCATCGTCATTTTCCTCCTTAAATTTTTTATATTAAATAGTGTTTGCAAAAAGCTTAAACAAGATAAAACAATACGAGGGTATTATCGCTTGTTTGCAATAAAACCCTCGTGTTTTTATAAAACGAAAAAGTCTACAGCAAATCAAGCCTTATGTAATCCTGAAATACCAGTAATACAT
>JAAYWX010000079.1 GCA_012516225.1 Clostridiales bacterium | reverse complement strand
TCGGAAGCAAACGCGAAAGCGAGATACGAACATCTTGAGCGGCTTATGAAGCTGTATGAATAAGTTCCGGCCTAATTTACGACCGGAAAAATACGAATAAAAGACAGGCGGCAGCCTTCCCTGCCGCCTGTCTTGTTGTAATAGTCCGTTTACCCTCGTGTGTACTATACAGAAAGCATAAGTGCTGCAAACTCATTGACGGCACCGGCATTTTTTTCGTTCTTTAATATCGAAAATCTTAATCTCGGTTACGCGGCTAAGCCGCCAAATGCTAAGTGAAAAGTTGAAAATTTCTTCAAAGAATATAATGCCTATGTACCCATTCAGCGCGAACTTAGGAAGAAGCGTGTAAACGAGAATTACTCCGCTCAGGGCATCCATTATATTGAAAGCCATCGACCAAAGATGTTCTCCAAGACCTTTTAGGCATCCGTCTGTAACCATATCCATATACATAATAGGAACAAGGAGCGAAAAAATTCTTAGATAGTATCCGGCATCTTCGCTTTTATATATAACTCCTCCGAGCATTTCGGAAAGGATAAAGAGCATAAGACCTATGAAGAGCGAAAAGCCAAGCGATTTTCTCAAAAGTGTGGAAACTGCCTTTGAGATTTCATCTTTTTTACCGGAAACCTGTGCGGCTGTCAGTTCTGGCACTATCAGTTCCGCAAGAGCCGATATAATGCATGAAGGAAAGAAGATAATGGGGAAAACCATCCCTTGAATAGTCCCGTATCCGGCAAGCGCACCGTTTGCGGAGTAACCTGCCTTTTTAAGCCCCCGCGGCACAAGCAGCTGTTCTATCGTCGAAAGAGAGCTTCTGGCATAAGCCGAAAGTGCAAGAGGAACAGCTATGCTCAGCATCCGTGCCGGCAGACGCGGAGATGAGGATGATTTCTTCCCGTATTTTCTTCTATCATCCAGATATACCGCCAGCATTAAAAGGAAAGAGCAAAGTTCTGCGGCTGTACCTCCTCCGCAAACGGCTGCACAGCTTTTTTCGAGGTCACCTTCCGGAGCAAAATCAAGAAAAGCTACTACAAGCCCTATCCTTATAAGCTGCTCGGTGACTTGAACGACTGCTGCTTTAAATATTCTTCCGCTTGCCGTAAAATAACCGTACAAAACCGAGGAAAGAGAAATAAACGGCAGACTCAGCGAAAGAATCCTCAGCGACATCACTGTCCTTGCGTCCCCTACCCACAAAAAGCCTATAGGTTCGGCACAGAGATAGAGAACAAGTGCAGATGACACTCCGAAAAAAACGCTGTATGCCATGCACAGCCGCATTGCGTGCCCGACGCCACCGTCCCTTTTAAGTCCAAGTTCTTCAGAGATTAAGCGGGTGGAGGCAAAACGGATGCCTGAAATAGCTACAGTAGCGGCAAGGAAGCCGACTGAGCCAACCAGCCCGTACAGTCCGACTCCCGCCGCTCCTATTCTTGAAACCAGCCACATTTGAAATACAAGTGCTATACATCTCATAACAAGCGAAGAGCCGGTCAGAAGCACAGTATCCCTCATCAGTTTTTTTCTGTTCACAGAAAGCCTGCCCCCTTTGCCGTATACGCAAGTATATGCGGCAAAGGGGACAAATTTTCTTGATGAAAATGCTGTAAAACTCTGCGATAAAACAGCTTAAACTGTTAAAAATTATACCCTTTACTTTAATTACATAAACGGCAGCAAGTGGAACAGCTTCAGTTCAGCCTCTCTCCCTTATCGGCAAACATCTCATCTATGCGCTTTCGGAGCCTCGCGTTTTCCGGATTTGTAAGTTCGGGATCTTCTTTAAGCAGCTCTCGCGCCGCTTGCTGCGCATCCTGAAGTATCCTCATATCCGTGCACAAATCTGCAATTCTGGTTTCCGGCAGTCCGTGCTGCCGAGAGCCGAAAAAATCTCCAGGACCACGCAGTTTTAAATCTTCCTCCGATATTTTAAAACCGTCAGAAGTCTGTTCGAGAACTTTCAGTCTGGATTTGGAGATTTCATTATCTGAATCGGAGAAAAGAACACAGTAGCTTTTGTGGCTGCCGCGCCCTACCCGCCCCCGCAGCTGGTGAAGCTGGCTTAGCCCGAAACGCTCCGCATTTTCAACCACTATAAGCGCGGCATTCGGCACATCGACTCCAACTTCTATAACGGTTGTGGAAACAAGAATATCAAGCCCGCCATCTGCAAAAGACTGCATAATTTCATCTCTTTCAGCTGGTTTCATTCTGCCGTGTATACATCCTACCCGCAATTCCGGAAATACTCTGCTTTGAAGCTCTTTTGCATATTCTTTGGCAGTTTTTATATTTTGCGGACGCTCCTCCCCTTCATCGATCGCAGGACAGACTATGAAAATCTGCCTGCCTTCGGCTGACAGTTTCCGAATAAAATTGTTTATGCGTCCACGCATATTTTCTCCGACTACAAACGTATCCACTTTCTGTCTTCCGGGCGGAAGCTCGTCTATAATGGAAACATCAAGATCCCCATAAATCATCAGAGCAAGAGTACGCGGAATCGGAGTGGCCGACATGACAAGAGTATGCGGACTTTCCCCTTTTGCGGCAAGAGCAGCGCGCTGGTTTACGCCGAAACGGTGCTGTTCATCGGTTATTACAAGAGCAAGATTTGAAAATTCCACACTGTCGTTCAGTAGCGCATGAGTTCCGACGACAAGATCCGCCTTTCCTTCTTTCAGCAAAGAAAGTGTTTCCCTTTTTTGCTTTGCAGTCATGGAACCGGTAAGCTTCAAAACTTTGACTCCAAAAGGGGATAAAATTTCCGACAAGGTTTTATAATGCTGGTTTGCAAGTATTTCCGTAGGAGCCATAAAGGCGCTTTGAAGCCCGCCTTCATAGGCGCTCCATATGCAGGCGGCCGCAACAAGAGTTTTTCCGCTGCCAACGTCCCCTTGTATGAGGCGGTTCATTGCGGAACCGGAACACATATCCGCTGCGCACTCATTTATCGCACGCTTTTGTGCATTTGTAACAATAAACGGCAGGCCGGAAAAAAATCTCTCAAACCTCGGGGATGATACGACTATTCCGCTTTTGACAGTACGGCGTTCTTTTATGCGCGCAAGCGCAAGCGAAAGCACAAATAGTTCCTCAAATATAAGCCGCCTTCTTGCCAGTTCCAAGGCTTTTAAATCGGTCGGAAAATGTATGTTTTCAAAAGCATACGGTGCTTTGCAAAGCTGTGCTTTTTCTGCTACGGAATCAGGAAGTGCATCCGGAAGTTCAAAAGAACATTCCTCCAATCCGCGCCGTATTGCCGATATAAGCACTTTTTGGGAAACTCCAGATGACAGTCTGTAAACTGGTACTATACATCCCGTAAGTAAATGCGGAGAATCTTCCGGTTCAAAAATCGGGTTTGCCATTGTCCGGCGCTGTCCTTCAATCGTAATCTTTCCGAAGAAGATATATGTCTTTCCTTTTTGAAGCTGCTGACGGACATAGCTCTGATTAAAATATGTAACGTCTATTGAGCCGCTGTCATCGGCGATCCGGAGCTTCACAAGCTCCAGGCCTTTTTTAATTCGGCTCAAAGCCGGATCGTTTGCGACTGTCGCGCGGACACAGACGGCATCTCCGTGTCTGATATCGCTGATAAGCGAAAATTTTGTCCGATCCTCATAGGTGCGGGGGAAAAAACATATAAGGTCGCGCAGCGTATATATCCCCAGTCTGGACAGGGCATCCGCCCTTTGCTGTCCGATCCCCTTCAAATATCTGACATCACAGGACAGTTCCGTCATTTTGCACCTCCTCCGAATTAATAAACGCCAGCTTATCTTGTTTCTTTGGCAAATTATAATACCATATAAAGGCGAATTTTGCAAAATAGGCAAAAATCATGAGAGCTGTTTTTGAAACATTTTATTTGGGGGAACGTCAAAATTAAAAAATCTAAGGAGGTTTATACATATGCACCTTTTTAAAAAAACTGTTGCCCCTTTCTTTTTCGCCGTTTTAATGCTGTCGCTTGCCGCATGCGGAGGAAATGAAGAAAAATCAAAAGGCGATACCATGAGCCTTGAGGAAATCTTTTCAGCCATTCTTTCCGGTGTTGACGGACTGCCTGAAACAGCCTTTACTGAATTGAATGAAGACAACTATCACTATTATCTATTTATCGACCCCGTTAAAGGTGCGGATGCTCTTGCTTGCGACAGCCTCATAAACGCTGTCCCCCACTCCGCCGTACTTTTGAGACTACCGGAAGGTACGGATGCCTCTGCAATTGCGGAGGAGATCGAAAAAAACGCCGATCCAAGGAAGTGGATATGCGTTGAAGCAGAAAAAAAGATTGTAAAGGTGCACGGAAACACAATACTTCTGGTTATGTCATTTTCGAAAACGGCCGATTCTATATCTGAAAACTTCGACAAACTTTGGGAATAAACTTTTGTAAAATCCGAAACACGCCTGTCGCGATGTGTTCGGATTTTACTTTTAATTCTATTTTTGTAATAAATATTTATTACAAAAATTGTATATTGCTATGAATTTGTCGAATATGTTGAAAAATTGTCGCATTGTAGTTATAATGAAATTGTATTTCTATTTAAGTCAGCTACGTTCTGGCAGGTTTCCGCTGACAAGTTGACCAGCAAAAATAAACATAAATTTTTTGGGGGGAACTTTATGAAACGTGATAAGTCAAGAAAAAGGGGCTCCTTGAAAGCTTCAGTTCTGCTCGGTATTTTACCGCTTGTTTTGCTTGCCCTTATTGCCTTGTCGCTTATGGGGTACAATACTGCAAGAAAAACTATTATAAACTCCATCGAAAGTGAAATGACCCTGGTACTTAACAATGCCATTGAAAATATTCAGACTTCTTTGGGCAAGAGCGCTATGGTGGCAGATACCATGGCAAGAACGGTAGAAATAAAAGGCAGGGATATGACGCAGGATGAATACGGTGAACTTTTAACTTCCTTTGTAGGGACGAACGATGAGATTTTCGGTTCCGGCATCTGGTTTGAGCCGTATGCTTTCAACGAGAATACTCAGTATTTTTCTCCCTATTGCATGAGGGAGAACGGCACCCCCGTTTATATTGAAAATTACTCTTTAGGCGAGGGACAGCTTTACATCGATCAGGACTGGTACACAAGTGCCAAAAGTACTTCCTCTCCTGTGGTATGGTCGGCGCCTTATTACGATTCATACGCCAAGGTTTCCATGGTAACAGCCAGTGCTCCTTTTTATGATGCAGCAGGTCATCTGATGGGAGTTGCCACAACGGATATAAACCTGACTCATATGCAGGAAATTGTCAATTCAATTCGCATACGAAATACCGGGCGTGTATTCTTGGTTGACGCAAACGGAACATACATTGCGGATGAAGACAGCGAAAAATTGCTGAAAGCTTCAATCACCGCCGACAAAAACGCTTCTCTGTCAAAATTGGGTACGGAAATTTTGTCAAAACGCAGTGGAAAAGGAACATATAATCAAGACGGCGAAACCTAATTGGCTTGGTATGACGAAGTCCCTGAAAGCGGCTGGATTGTGGTATCTGTCATCTCAAAAAGTGATCTTTTCAGCGGTGTGGATGCTCTGGCAAAAAGGCTTATTGTTACAGGGCTGATT
>JAAYWX010000470.1 GCA_012516225.1 Clostridiales bacterium | reverse complement strand
TCTCTTGCTTTTTCTACGGCTTCTTTTACAACCTCATATACTGCCTCTACATCATTTCCATCCACTGCAACACCGGGTATGTTATAAGCTGCTGCCCTATCTGCAACGTTCTTTGCAGCACTAGCTTTTTCAAAAGGCACCGACATGCCATACAGGTTATTTTCACATAAATATACTATCGGCAGCTTTTTAACTGCTCCTAAATTTACGGCTTCATGAAATACCCCCTGATTTGTGGCTCCATCTCCAAAAAAGCACAACGTCACTTTTCCATTATTTTTTAATTTCGACGCCAGCGCAGCACCTGTTGCTATAGGTATTCCTCCACCTACTATGCCGTTTGCACCTAAGTTTCCCATTTCAAGATCGGCTATGTGCATCGAACCGCCTCTGCCGCGACAGTACCCGGTTTCTTTCCCCAAAAGCTCAGCAAACATTTGTGGAAGCTTACCGCCTTTTGCTATACAGTGGCCGTGCCCTCTATGCGTGCTTGTTATCATATCATCTTTCTCTAAGGCAGCCACAGCACCTACTGCAGACGCCTCTTCTCCAACTGAAAGGTGACATGTGCCCCATATAAGGTTCGCCTTAAACAGCCTATCCACCTCTAGTTCAAAGTTCCTTATTTCGCACATTTTCCGATACATCCATAGTTTCTTGTCTTTGGATAAGGTCATTAAACCAGCTCCTTTTAGTAATAACTCAAGAATTTTACGGTAGATTTATTATTTTTCATTGTGCATTAGTCACCAATATTTATGGAATGTTTCATGTTAACCATAATTACAAGTGATTCATAAGATTTTATCTTGCAGCCTACGAAGCTGTAAAATGAATGAGTCTTCATCTAATTCTACCATATCATATTTTAGAGTTTCTCCTTTTTTTACATCGGTTTTTAGTTTTATCTTGGGACCAACTAGACCTATTGGCAATGCATTATCTTTTCTTGCATTTTCAAAAGTATCAATTAACCCGAATACCGTATATCCGCCAATACTATCAAGGTATTCTCCCGACTTTAAATCTCTCTTTGCCACTGCAACAGTTTCAGACACAGGCACACCTTTAGGCGCTATTGTCGGTTCGTGATATATGCACGCCCGCGCTGCAGACAGAGGAGTCTCGATGCTTGTAAGGTGATATGGCCTATACAAAACATAGTTAGGCCCTTCACCCATCGAAAGATAAGCCATTTCTTCCTTTACCGCCGGAAGATCCGTGGTTATTATGACAAAGACACCGGGGGCTATGCCGTTAACAAACTCAACTACATGGTATCTATCAAGAATGCCTCCCTGCTCTTTTAAGCTCAAAAGTTTTGGCAGTTCTTTAACAGTAGATTTAGGACCCATCATACCCTTTTTTGTAGGTAAAAAACCGATAGCATTTGAAACACATGTCATTTCAACCATAGTTTTGGTTCCATCTACAAATGAAGCTAACATTTTAGGATTCATATTGCTGACCTCGGCTTTTTCTCGAACAGTATCAGGATTAGCTCCTGTATCCAGGGGATTATTTTTACCTTTGCCTGCTGCTAGTATTTTAAAGCCCATTGCATCCGCAAAATCATACAGCTCTTTTACAGCCCCCGGCTCATCTCCTGCAGAAACCGTATATACTACACCTGCGCTGTCTGCCATCTTTTTTAATAATGGTCCTACGGTAACATCAGTTTCCACATTTAACATTACGATATTTTTACCATTATAAATAGAATCAAAGGCTATACGGGCTCCCGCATCAGGAACGCCAGTAAGGTCTATAACTACATCAATCGGCAAGGACTTTGTTATTACGTTAAAGTCCTCCGTTATAACATACTTACCCTGTTTTATAGCGGCATCTGCCTCTGAAGTTTTATTTGCAGTTATAATGTCAGCGGCATTTACACCGGCCAGAAGATAAGCCTTTTTTGCCCTTTCTAAATCTAAGTCGGAAATTATCGCCGGCAATATGCCTTTCATGCAAAACATCTGGCTTACCATACCACGTCCCATTTGGCCTGCACCAACTATACCGGCATTTATTTTTTTACCTTGCTCATCAATCTCTTTAAGTTTAGTGTTTAAGTTTAGCATATGTCCATCTCCTATTATTATTTATTTAAAAATTGTAGATTTTTATTTGCTCTTAATTATGATATAGTCACCCTTTTTCAGTGAAAACGGTAGTTCATAACCAGATAAATGAACATCTCCGGGCAATTCCGGTAATTTTCTGCCATCGAATTTAAGGCAAGCATGACCAATATTTCTTAAATTTCTGTTTGAAATTTCTCCGACGGCAGTGATCATATATGTCAAATTCCCTAGAATCACTACATCGCCGGCTTCTATTTCCTCTATAAGATCGCCACCTGTATGGACTAGAGATATTTCCTGAAGTTCTGGTGGTGCGGTTTTGTCAAACAGTATTAGTATTCCCTGCCGCAATAGCTCATCTACCATTACCCCTATTTCGATGACCTTTACTTCATATTTTGTCATAACTTCACCCCTTGCAGGCTTATAATAAAAGCATGTCTGCCGCAATACGTTATTGTGCTATTGCGGCAGAACTCTTATTTTATCCAGTATATAGACCTATACTAAAAACATAGGCAACTAATACCGCAATCGGTCCGGTTATCAATCGTGAAATAAGTATTGCACCTACGCCAATCTCAACTGTTTCAGGCTTTGCTTCTCCAAGGCTTAAGCCTACGGGAATAAAGTCACATCCAACCTGGGGATTTATGGCGAAAAGTGCCGGCAAAGCAAACTGTGGAGGTATGTTCCCTTTACCGATTTCAACACCGACCAAAACACCTACAACCTGTGCAATTACAGCTCCCGGCCCTAGCAAAGGTGACAATACAGGTATCGCACAAACAAGTGAAATAATCAATAATCCAGGCAAACTTCCTGCAAAAGGTGCAATGGTATTTGCTATCCAGTCACCTACGCCGGATTTTAAAATAATACCTATTAACGTTGCAACAAAAGCTATAAATGGAAGCACATTTTTGATGATTTGGTCAATTGTTTCACGACCTGATTGATAAAAAATCCCAACTACTCCGCCCATGCCTCTGCCAATTCTTTCTATGATTCCTGGCTTTTTAGCATATTCTGTCTTGTATACTGTCGCTTCTTGAGCCTCGCCAAATTCTGGGAATCCTTCCGCTTTAACATAATTCTCAGTCTCCAGTTCGGATACAAAAAATATATTTTCCTGTTTAACACCTGAAACATATATGTCTTCTTCAATATATTTTGCCAGTGGTCCTACCTGCCCCACCGGTGTTAAATTAATGGTGGGAATGCGTTTTTTGGGATAGACACCACACCTGGCTGTTCCGCCACAATCAATAACTACACAGCATATCTGCTCATCCGGCACCGATGTTTTAAAACCGTCGATAGCCTCACCACCGGTCATCTCAGCAATCCTGCGTGCCACAGAATCTATGCCGCCTCCGGTAATTGATACTATCTTATCTTTGCCTTCAACGGGCCTTATTACTAAAGGCCCTCCCCATCCTCCCGGACCTTTTTCCACTTTAACTGCCTTATATCTCATTTCTCAGCCCTCCTTATTAAATCGCCAGATCTCTCTGTCTCATCATTCTTAACGTTAACCTCTCAGTGACAATTCCCCTTATTAAAATAACTATAACGCCGACTATAAAATACCTTATTGCCAACTGTCCCAGTGGTAGTCCCAATTGTTCAATACCTTGCGCAATTCCCATATACACAAAAAGCTCAGCGGGATTTGCATGAGGAAACAATCCTACAATGGGATGTACAAATGAAACAGCAGCATCATAAAAAGCCGGCTTGTACTTTTCCGGCAAAAATCTTCCAAAAGTATAAGCCATGGGATTTGTCAAAAAAAAGACCGCTAAAACAGGCATAACCGTATAACGCAAAATGGTATATTTACCTGCAGTTTGAGCAATTTTCTCAATTTTTTCCTGACCTACAAATTTGATTAGAGCATTAACAGCAGTCATCAAAGTTATAAGAGTGGGTAAAATTCCTCCGGCAAGTCCTAAGAATTGATTGCCGCCTTCTTGAAATAAACCGATAAAAGCTTGGGCAAAATTTGCTAACACATCCATTTACTATTTCCCTCCTACTTAAAATATTTTTTAAACAATTATAAAAAAATATTTACACAGATTCTACAACCTCCTTCTCCAATATTTTTGTGTGTTTTAGAGAGTTTATAGCTTCGATTGCCGCATTTCTTGTACATTTGTTCATACTCTTTGTTATTGCGTTAATATGATTTATATTCTGATTTTTTAATATATCAAATGGTTTAAATCTGGCAAAAACGGTTATACCCGACATTATTTCTGCATTGACAATAATATCATTGCCATCAACGCCGAGAATCACAATAACACCTCGGCTAAATCGGCCTTTAACTTGTCCTATTCCAAACCTATGATAATTCTTAAACTCGGCTAATTTAAGTTTAAAGTTTTTAATTTGCGAATAAGACAAAAGCCCTTGGATAACCCATACAATAAAAATAAGCAGTGCAGTTTTAGCCCACATAGCATCTTATCCCCCTATGTTTTCTAATAAAAACTCGGCAGTTTTCTCATCTGTAACTAACACATCAATATGATGGCCTTTGATAGCTGCTAAAATAGCTTTATGCTTTGCTTGGCCGCCAGCCACTCCTACTACAGTCGGGATCTTATTCAAGTCTTCCATTGAAATACCAATTACCCGCTTATTCAGTTCTATTGGACATAAATTTCCCTCTTCATCTAAAAAAATCCACGAAATATCACATACCGCGTTTGCTTCTTTTAGGCTGTTTAATTCTGTTTCAGTATAATAGCCTGTTTGCCGAATAGTTGAACCAGGGTCCACAGGAGAGCCAATGCCGACTACAGCTATGTCTGACTTAGCAGCCAGTTCTAAAATTTGTTTTATGTTTTTATCAGATATGAGAGTCTGTTTCACTGCTATGCTGTCAACAGTAACCGGTGCATGTAAAAGGCGCCCCCTGCCTCCAAAAGCTTCAGCAAAATTTATGGCAATAGCATTAGCATGTATATCAAGCTTAGTTTGTCCTGCTCCGCCAACCAGCGGAACAAATGTCACGTTCTTAATCTTGGTTTTTATATAGCTTGGAATATGTACCAACGTAGTTCCCCATGAAATTCCAACAATATCCCCTTCTTTTATTGTCCTTTCTAAATAACTTGCAGCAGCTTCAGCCAAATACCGTTTTAGCCCATCACCTTCCTCTGTGGGAGTAATTATAACTTCTCGCAAGCCAAAACTTTTTTCCAAAATATTCTCTAACTTTGCATAACTGCCTTCATAGTGAATTTTTATTTCCACTATACCTTCCTGTCTGGCTTTTTGCAGCAATCTCGAAACTGATGGCCGTGATATCCCAAATTTATTCGCAATCTCTTGCTGTGTCATATTCTCATCATAATACATATGTGCTATTTTTGTTAATATTCTCTTCTCGTTATCTGCCATCATTTTCTTCCCCTTCTTGAACATTTGTTCAAGCTGTAATCTTCTGTTCAAGATTAGATTAGCATAGATCTTATTGTTTGTCAAG
>JAAYWX010000007.1 GCA_012516225.1 Clostridiales bacterium | reverse complement strand
GCTGAATCCATGTCGGCATATATCGCCTATAAGGCTACAGTAGGTATGCCGGAAGCTCGCAGAACAGTTTTATCTAATATACACAGAGCCGGTACCGTGCCTGTGGAAGCAGGAGCGCACATCGCCGAAATTATTAAAATAATGCTGGAGCGCAAAGCCAGCGGCACCGACCTGAAACTATAAAAGGAGGAATAGCGATGAAAAGAGATCCATTGCCCGCATCTGTGCTTGCAACAAAAATTATCCCCAATGTAGACCCTGAGCTTGCCAAGGAGCTCGGGCTGACCCCCGATCAGAAATCTTTGGCACTCATTACAGCGGACAGCGATGACGTCACTTATACGGCACTTGACGAAGCCACAAAGAAGGCCGATGTCAAAGTGGTATACGCAAAGAGCTGCTATGCCGGAGCTGCCAATGCCAACACAAAGCTGGCCGGAGAAATTATTGGAATTCTTGCGGGACCGAATCCTGCGGAAGTAAAGGCAGGCCTTGCTGCTTGCGTTGATACGATTGAAAACGTTGCCCACTTTGTTTCGGCAAACGATGATAACAGCATTTGCTATTACGCACACTGCATATCAAGAACAGGCTCATATCTTTCATCCGTTGCAGGGATTGCAGAAGGTGAAGCTCTTGCCTATCTTATAGCTCCTCCGCTGGAGGCAATGTATGGAGTCGATGCTGCGCTGAAGGCGGCAGACGTAAAACTGTGCGTTTTGTATGCGCCTCCTTCAGAGACCAACTTCGGCGGTGCGCTTCTCACTGGCAGCCAGTCTGCCTGCAAATCCGCATGTGAAGCTTTCGCCGCAGCAGTCGAATTTGTAGCAGATAATCCTAAAGTATAACCGAGAAGAAAAAAGCAAAAAATAACCGCTCAATTCAAGGAGGTACAACATGGAAGCCTTGGGGTTGATAGAACTGTATGGCTATGTACCTGCGGTTGAGGCATTGGATGCGGCTCTTAAAGCGGCTAATGTCCGTTTGGAGAGCGTAACAAAGGTCAAAGGCGGTCTGGTTTCGGTATTTGTAACTGGCGATGTCGGAGCGGTTAAAGCCGCAATTGATGCTGCAGCTGCTGCGGCAGAAAGGGTAGGAAAGGTCGTGTCTGTTCACGTTATTCCGAGACCGGCAAAAGAAATTGAAAAGATACTTCCCGAACCACCCGAAGGAAGCGGCGGCAGTGCACCGGCTCCGGTAAATACGCCGAAGACAGAGACGGAAACCGAAACGGAAAATCCGGAAGAAGAGGAAAACTCTTTGCCCGGCGAAATCGAAACAGGGGAAGAGAATGAACCCGCACAGATTGAACAAAAGCTTTCCGCCGAAACTCTTACAAGAGAAGATTTGGAAAGCATGACGGTAGTAAATCTCAGAACCGCCGCCAGAAATTTAGGCATTACCACGATGACTAAGAGGGAAATTAGGGATGCCAAGAGAGATGACCTTATCAAAGCCATCATCAAATTCCAGGAAACAGGAGGTGTAGGCCTTGCAGCTGATTGATAAAGATTTGCTGTCTATTCAGGAAACCCGGCAGCTTATTGCGGCGGCAAAAGCGGCACAGCAGGAGTTTGCCTCAAAAAGCCAGGAAGAAGTAGACCGCATAGTAAAAGCCATTGCAGATGCAGGAGTCCGCAATGCGGAACGTTTGGGCGCAATGGCTCATGAGGAAACCGGGTTTGGCATACCGGAGCATAAAAAGATAAAGAACATTTTTGCCAGCCGCGATGTTTATAAAGCTATTAAGGATTTAAAAACCGTTGGAGAGATAAGCAGGGACGAAGCCAAAGGACTAAGAGCCATAGCCGTACCGGTCGGCGTAATCGCGGGACTAATCCCCTCGACGAACCCAACATCAACGGTGCTCTATAAGGCACAGATAGCTCTGAAGGCTGGGAATGCCATAGTATTTTCGCCTCACCCTTCGGCGCTCGGCTGCATTCAGGAAACCGTTAAAGTTGTCCGTCAGGCCATTTCGGAGGCTGGAGGCAACGAGGATCTCGTAAGCTGCATTTCAATTCCAACGATGCAGGCAACGGAATGCCTGATGAAACATCCGGATATTGCCCTGATACTTGCAACAGGCGGCTCAGCCATGGTGCGCGCAGCGTATTCATCGGGAACTCCGGCAATAGGAGTCGGACCCGGCAACGGACCGTCCTATATTGAACGCTCTGCGGACATATCCCTTGCCGTTAAGCGTATTCTTGACTCAAAGACTTTTGATAACGGAACAATATGTGCGTCCGAGCAGTCGGTGATATGTGACAAGGATATGCTCCCCGCTGTTCAGGCGGAGATGGAAAGACAAGGCGCCTATTTCCTCAGTCCGGACGAAAAGGCAAAGCTCAGCAAATTTATTTTAAGGGCAAACGGAACAATGAACCCCGAAATAGTCGGGCGTAGCGTTCAGGCAATAGCAGAACGCGCCGGAATACGAGTACCGGAAAAGACGCGTGTACTTGTGGCATTTGAAGACGGAGTAGGCAAAGGCTACCCCTTTTCGCAGGAAAAGCTGGCTCCCCTACTTGCGTTTTATACGGCGGAAAACTTTGAGAAAGTCTGCGAATTCTGCTGCAAAATCCTGCTTTTCGAAGGAGCGGGGCATACGTTTTCGATTCACACGAAAGACGACAGAATGGTGGACTATTTTGCAAAGCGTGTTCCCGTATCCCGCGTTATGGTCAATACGCCCAGCGCATTGGGCGGCATAGGGGCAACGACAAACCTGATGCCGTCGCTGACTTTGGGCTGCGGAGCAGTCGGAGGGTCAGCAACATCCGAAAACGTCGGACCGCTGCAGCTTATGAATATAAGATATGCGGCTTTAGGCAGCAGGGAGCTGGAGGATATTATGGACGACATACAGAAATCTGAATGCGAACCCTCATGCGACCTTGATCCGGCGCTTGTGGAGTCCATTGTAAAAAGCATTATAGAACATTTTCAAACAAGATGAGATCTTCTTAGAATAAGGAGGATAGATTTATGGGAAACACAATGCAGGCTTTAGGCATGATAGAAACAAAGGGGCTTGTGGCCTCTATTGAAGCGGCGGATGCAATGGTAAAGGCCGCAAACGTAACCTTGATCGGCAAGGAGCATGTCGGCGGAGGACTCGTAACCGTAATGGTACGCGGCGATGTCGGAGCAGTTAAGGCTGCAACGGATGCGGGTGCTGCCGCTGCGGAGCGCGTCGGGGAGCTTATCTCCGTCCACGTCATACCCAGACCCCATGAAGAGGTTGAATTCATTCTTCCCACACTGCAGAAATAAACCGGCGCATATAAGACAGTATAGACTGTATTCGGCAACAAGAAAGGAAGTTTAGTATGGGAAACACAATGCAGGCTTTAGGCATGATAGAAACAAAGGGGCTTGTGGCCTCTATTGAAGCGGCGGATGCAATGGTAAAGGCCGCAAACGTAACCTTGATCGGCAAGG
>JAAYWX010000078.1 GCA_012516225.1 Clostridiales bacterium | reverse complement strand
GATTAGCCCCGGAGTAGGATTCCGCAGCCCCGGCGCTGGCATTCACACTGCTTTTACACAAAATTCTCCGGCATACCTAAAAAACCGGTACTGCCAAAAGCAGTACCGGTTTTTTTATATAGCTTTTGTTTTAAATTGGCGGCGGAACTGCGCTTTGCTGTCAATGGCGTTTTTCACTCTGCGCAGCAGTATTTCTGGAGCAAAGGGTTTTGAGAGATAGTCAACAGCCCCCATCTTCAGCGCAGCAAGCTGGATATCTTTTCTCTTTTCGCTTGAGATGATAATAACAGGAATATCGGCTGTGTCAGGGTTGCTGTTTTTGTGCTTCATAAATGTTTTTCCGTCCATTTCAGGCATAACAATGTCAAGCAGGACAGCAGCTACTTCATTCTTCCATTCGTTCATTATGCGCAAAGCCTGGCTGCCGTTTTCGGCTTCAAGCACATTGTAGTGCTCTTTAAGGATTCTACTCAGCATTTTGCGGCTCACAGCGGAATCATCAGCAATCAATATCTTTGCCCTTGCATCCTTTTCGCCTGACGGACTCGCTTTCAATCTATGCAGTTCATCTTCAAGCTTTTTTTGCTCTGTTATATCCGTAAATACTGCAAACATCATATGGCTTTGTCCCGCAGATTTTACATACTGCAGTTTTGCCCTGACCCACATCGCTTCACGGTTTTCTGACTGCCACTGATATTCGCATTCGGCCGTTTCTTGTTCTTCAACCGCATATTCCAAAGCATCTTTGAGTTTTAGTCTGTCGTCATGGGAAATATGGCTTCCGTTTCTGTTATCCACACTCTCTATTGCATGCTCAAAACCGAAGAGCTCAATAAAAGCATTGTTAAAGCGCAAAGGTTCACAGTGACCATTAGCGTACTCGTAGACAGCTATCGGCTGAATAATATTTCTAAAAATTTGCTCTGCATTTGGACTTGCAGACCATATTGAAGCAAGCCTTGCAAGACCCTGCGTACTTTTTTCGGCGGTCGGATCCTTAATCTCATGCTTCTGCATTATTTTTTCATATTCTTCTACCGGCATGGGGCGGGCATAAAGAAACCCCTGCACATACTGGCAGCCTATACTCTGAAGAAACTCTTTCTGTTCAACCGTTTCCACTCCTTCTACTATAACCGGAAGTTCAAGCCAGCTTGCCATACGGACTATGGACGAGAGGATTCTTTCGCTCTTGCTGTCTCCTTCTCCAGTAGGAAGAAATTTCATATCAATCTTCAGAATATCAACATCAATATCCTTCAGCGTATTCAGAGAAGAATATCCGCTTCCGAAATCGTCCATAAGTATTACAAAACCATTGCTTTTAAGCTCCGCCACAGTCTTTTTCATCTGATTGGGATTGTCCATATAAGAAGTTTCGGTAAGCTCAAGGTTCAGCAGGGAAGGGGAGATATCGTATTTTTTCACAAGCTCGGTCAGCATTTCCACAAGGTGTGGATTATACATATTAGCACGCGAAACATTTACAGATATCGGATCAGGCTGAAATCCGCTGTCTATCCATTTTCTCAGCAGCCGGCATACTCTTTCCCACATATAGTAGTCAAGTTTCCCTATGAAGCCGTTGCGTTCAAATATAGGGATAAACCTTCCCGGACTTATTATGCCATATTGCGGGTGCTTCCAGCGGACAAGCGCCTCCGCTCCAAAGGGCATATTAGTTTTAAGAACATACTTTGGCTGAAGGTATACCTCGAACTGCTCATTGTCCAGAGCACTCTGCATTTCATTTATTACCTGCTGCTCATATGCCTGTTCTTCGCTCATGCTCCGGTTGTAATACTCTATACAGTTCATATACTTGTTTTTGCATTTCTTTGCCGCCATTGCCGCCCGCTCGTACATTGATTCGATTGAAATGCCGGGATCGTCAATAATGTATACTCCGTAAGTCGGCTCTATGTAGCAGCTTCGATTATATTCTGCAAGAAGTTTCCTTACCTTATCGGCGCTCTTGTAGAGATCCACCTCGTCATACGGAGCGCACATACAAAACACATCGGAATGTATTCTGCCGTAAGTGCAGCATGAAAGCTCTGAAGAATGTTTTCTAAAAAAATCGGCAACAAATTTTAAAAGCTTGTTCCCGTCCTCTTCGCTCAAGAAAGAGTTGATAAGGTGAAACCTTTCTATATCAAAACGTATAAACACAAAGCGTGTGTCTTTGTGTTCTTCAAGCATACGGCGTGTTTCGGAAAAAAACTTAGTTCTATTGAAAAGCCCTGTAAGCTGGTCGTGTTCGCTCATATATTCCATCTGTTTAAGGAGCGATAGCTGACTTCTGCCGATTATATTTTTAAGACGCAGTTTCAAGGTGATCTCCTCAAACGGCTTTCGGATAAAATCCCAAGCACCGAATTCAAGGCATATCTTTTCACCGCCGTAATTATCATCCGAGGTTAAAACCAGTACAGGTATATCCTTATATTGAGGATTTGCCGAGAAAAAGCGCAAAAACTCATATCCGTTCATAACGGGCATAACAAGATCAAGCACAATCCCGCATATGTTAATGCTGTGCTTATGGAGAACTTCCAGTGCTTCTTTTCCATTGGAAGCCTCCAATATCTCATATGAGTCAGCCAGTAATTTTTTCAGCAGCTTTCTGTCAAACTTATCATCATCAACGATTAAAACGGTATTTTTATTATTCATCTATTCACCCCGCAAAAAATAAGCTGACACGCAGAAAACGCGCGCTTTTAGGGGCCAATGGCCTTCCAGTCAAACTAAGGCAAATAATGGAGAAAATTTGTCTTTTTTGCTGATTTTTGTTTTTATATTATACCAGTAATTTTTCATTTTTGCAGTATATTTATATTTTTTGTCGAATTGCTCCTATTTTTTCGACACTTTTAGTCTATTTTAGATATTTTCACCTGAAACAAAAATCTCCGCAAAAATGTATACCTGTATTTTCTTGCTATCGTCCCGCTAAAAATGCGAATTTTGCCTTTTTTATAAATACGTTTAACGAAAAACACACACTCAGAGGCAAACCCCATATTATGTTGTAGTAAGGGGGGTGCGTCGTTACGTCAAATTGCAGAAGCAACGGTACTTGCAATAGCAACAACAAGAAAAACAGTGAACAATGCTCAATGAAAGTCTGGAAACGCAAAGAAGATTCTTCAAACTGCTGCAAGATAATCTGCGTACCCGGAGCGCTGACCCCGGCGCTTTTTGAAAGTTCCGCCGCAGCATATTCCCAGACCTCGGCGGCAAAACCGGAAAGTCTGGCAATATTTCTGTCAACGGACCGGCCTGTGAGCAGCGGGGATTGGATCGGAG
>JAAYWX010000077.1 GCA_012516225.1 Clostridiales bacterium | reverse complement strand
ATTTTTGTTGCGGGCGACTGCCGTACAAAGCAGGTTCGCCAACTTGCGACCGCCGCTGCCGACGGAGCAGTTGCGGCTCTTGCCGCCTGCAAATATATCGACAGAAACAAAACATAAAAAAATCCCCCGCTTCTTGCGAAGCAGGGGATTTTGAACATCATATGTCGGTTATGACGGCATAACGTTCACAGCGCGCATTTTGCCGCTGCTTTTGGGGTCGGGCTCTACGTCATATGTGACCTTCTGTCCCTCGCTGAGAGTTCTGAAACCCTCGCCTGCGATAGCCGAGAAGTGCACGAAAACATCGTCGCCGCCTTCAGCGTTTGAAATAAAGCCAAAGCCCTTTTCTGAATTGAACCATTTTACTGTACCTTTTTGCATATTGCAGAACCTCCGATAGATATTATATCGTAGACGCGAAGCGGCGTCGTGATATACAAAAAATTAGCTGCGATCCGCTTTGCGGATCTGCGGCGCAAGCTGTACACTACAGCCCCCGCACCACTTTTAAATCTTAGATTATAATATCCGCTTTAATGATATTATAATCCCTAAACAATGAAAAAAACCCATACCCTCGAAGCAAACCATCAAATGACTTGCATGAGAGCATGAGTCGAACTGATAAATCTGAATCCTCTTTTATTTTAGCAGGCACAAATCGTTTTGTCAACAGCTATCAACCAATAGATAAAAATAATATTTCCCAATACCGTAAACTTAAATATGCCGCGACTGTAAAACCTTGAAGAATCAGCAAATCGGGTATGCTCCACAAACCCAAAGCATACCCGATTTTACTGCATACTTTATTTTTCCTTAGGTTTTACAATAAGATTTATCAGTTTGTTTTTTACAACGATAGTTTTAACAATCTCCATTCCCTCAAGTAATCTTTCAATCTTTTCGTCTTTGCAGGCTATCTGCTTAACCGTTTCATCGTCCGCATCAAGGGGTATTATAACCGTTGACTTGAGTTTTCCGCCGATTTGGACGGCAATTTCTTTCTCCGCATCAACCGTTTTGCTCTCATCATATTCTGGCCATGGCTGAACGCAGGCATAGCCTTCAAAGCCCTGTATTTCCCACAGCTCGTCCGCAATATGCGGAGCAAAGGGACTGAGCAGGAGAAGAAGCGCCTTGATGTCCCCTCTTGTCGGCTTATTTTCATAGAAAGTATTAACAAGCGACATCAGCGTTGCTATTGCGGTGTTGAACTTCATGCTTTCAATATCTTCGCTGACCTTTTTTATTGCCTTGTGAATTTCTGACTCGTTTGCCTGTGAATATCCGTCGCCTTCAAGCGGCGCTTCCGCAAGATTCCAAACTCTGTCAAGAAACCTCTTGCAACCTTTGACAGCCGTGCTCGACCATGGAACAGCTTTCTCAAAGTCACCTATAAACATGATATACAAGCGGAGAGTATCGGCCCCGAATTCAGCAACGATGTCATTGGGATTAATGACGTTACCCCGGGATTTGCTCATCTTTTCGCCGCCCTCGCCGAGAATCATTCCGTGGCTCGTGCGCTTCATATAGGGCTCCTTTGTGGGAACAACACCTATATCATACAGGAATTTATGCCAGAAGCGGCTGTAAAGCAAGTGTAATGTAGTATGCTCCATACCGCCGTTGTACCAGTCAACCTGATGCCAGTATTTTATAGCTTCCTCTCCGACAAGGCGATCCTTATTGTGCGGATCCATATAGCGCAGATAATACCAGCTCGAACCTGCCCACTGAGGCATTGTGTCCGTTTCTCGGCGGGCAGAACCTCCGCAGTGCGGACAAACGGTATTTACCCAGTCGCTCATCTGCGCAAGCGGGCTTTCTCCGTTATCAGTAGTTTCATAGCTTTTCACATCAGGCAGACGGAGCGGAAGTTCGCTCTCTGGCAAGGGCACCCATCCGCATTTTTCACAGTATACAAGCGGAATCGGCTCTCCCCAGTATCGCTGGCGGCTGAATACCCAGTCGCGCAACTTATAGTTGACTTTTTCATGACCCAAGCCCTTCATCGTCAGCCATTCGGTTATTTTCTTTTTTGCCTCTTCAACAGTCAATCCGTTAAGAAAACCGGAGTTAACCATAATGCCGGTTTCACAGTCCGTAAATGCCTCTTGTTCTATGTTGCCGCCTTTTACCACTTCAATTATGGGAAGTCCGAACTGCTTTGCAAATTCCCAGTCGCGAGTATCGTGCCCGGGAACCGCCATAATAGCTCCAGTACCATATGTTGATAGCACATAGTCTGAAATATAAATAGGTATTTCGTTTCCTGTAACCGGATTTATGGCGTTTACCCCTTCAAGGCGAACACCTGTTTTATCTTTTGCAAGCTCTGTACGCTCAAAGTCAGATTTTCTTGCCGCCGCTTCCTGATATTCCCTTACAGCGTCCAAATTTGAAAGCTTGTCCGACCATTTTTCTATAAGCGCATGCTCAGGAGCCATTACCATATATGTTACGCCGAAAAGCGTATCGGGACGAGTAGTAAATACAAGCAGGGTATCTCCGGCAGTTGTGCTGAAACTGACTTCTGCGCCTATAGAACGTCCTATCCAGTTTCTCTGCTGGATTTTTACACGCTCAATATAATCCACTTCATCAAGATCATTGATTAGCCTCTCGGCATATTCCGTAATTTTCAGCATCCACTGGCTTTTTTCCTTGCGAACCACTTCTGCCCCGCAGCGCTCGCAGACACCGTTTACTACTTCCTCATTCGCCAGCACACATTTGCATGAAGTACACCAGTTTACGGGCATGCTCGCTTTATACGCAAGCCCCTTCTCATACATCTTAAGGAATATCCACTGCGTCCATTTATAATATTCGGGGTCTGTGGTATCGACACATCTGTCCCAGTCAAAGCTGTAACCGAGCATCTGAAGCTGTTCTGTAAAACGCTTTATATTAGTTTCGGTTACTTCTCTTGGGTGCATATGGTTCTTAATGGCATAGTTTTCTGTGGGAAGTCCAAAAGCGTCATAGCCAATGGGAAAAAGGACATTGTACCCCTCCATGCGGCGCTTCCTCGCTATTATATCAAGAGCCGTATAAGGGCGTGGGTGGCCTACATGCAGTCCCTGTCCGGATGGATATGGAAACTCGATAAGTGCATAAAATTTCGGCTTTTCACTGCCATTAACGGCAGCATAAACCTTATCCTCCAGCCACTTTTTTTGCCATTTTTTCTCAATCGCCGTAAAATTATACTTCATTATATCCGTCATTCCTTTATCCTAAAGGGCGCTTTCATGCGCCTTTTATATTATCTCTCTCCGACAATAGCGGAAATATCCACATCTTTAGCATCCGCCCAAAGGCGTTCCAAACCGTAAAACTGACGTGTTTCTTCCATGAAAACATGAACTACCACACAGCCATAGTCAAGCAGAACCCAGCCGCCCGAACGGTATCCTTCACGGTGAAGGACGTGTTCCCCATTTTCTTCCATTACCTTTTCGACTTCATCGCACAAGGTTTTTATCTGAGTTGTGGAGTTGGCAGTACATATAACAAAATAGTCCGCTATTACCGTTATCGAGTCAATTTTTAAGAGTTTTATATCTTTGCCAATCTTGTTTGCAAGAACCTCTACAATTTTTTCAGCCATTTGCTGAGAAGTCATCATATAAGCGACCTGTCCTTTCTGTTTTCATATACGGGCCTTATCGTTTGCCTTTGAAAAATGAGTTAAGCCCTCCCGCAACTTCTCCTCCGTTTGTAACGGCATAATTTTCTGGTACGGGGTCATAACTTGCGTCCGGCGTAATCTGATAGAGTATGTTGCAGTCTTCGGGTTTTATCGGCTGCTTGAGCGGGTTTAAACTTTCGTTGACCATGGCAATCCATTCGTCAACATTTATTGAAACATATGATACATTTCGGACGGAACACGAATAGTTTGCAGGTATTGTAACGATGCTTATATTTTCCATGGACATTTTCAAAAATTCCTGAGCGTACCACTGCAGGTTTCCGTATGTCAGATTAGTTTCAGCGTTATCGCTTACGATTTTAGCCGCTGCAAGGAGCTTGTCAATATTATTAAGTTTAAGCATCTGTTCCGCGCATGCTTTTATAAGGTTGTGCTGAACTTCAAGGCGGTCGATATCAGCCATTGCATATCCTTCCCTATAGCGGAAGACTTTGAGTGCATTCTCACCGTTAAGCCATTGATAGCCTTTCGGAATATGAATACTCAAATTCTGCTCCGGATCGTCATAATTCATATCAACCGGAACATCAAAATAAACACCGCCGAGAGTATCTATAACTTTTTCAAAAATATTGGTATCTACCACCACATAGCTGTCCGGACGGAATCCGAGGATATCTTTTACTCCGTCCATCAGAGCCTCTATCCCGCCGTTGTCCCTGAAGTATATAGTATTAATTTTTTTAAGCGGCCACGACACATTCACCAGTGTATCACGAGGTATTGAAACGACATTTACTTTATGTTCAACAGCATCGTACCTTGCTACCATTATTGTATCCGTATTTGACTGTATCTGGTCTTTCCCGACTACAAGAATCGTATAGTAGCGCCCTATCTCCCTCGTCGGGGTATCAACGACATTGGGCGTAGTGTCCTTATTGTCCGTCTGGCCGTTTTCATTCCCGCCCTGTGTATCAACTTCCGGCGGCTTGGTCGTTATCTTCCAGTATGCATATGCTCCGCCTACGATAAACGCTATAACTAAAAATACAGTTAAAAACGCCTTTCCGGCGCTTCCTTTCTTTTGGGGTACACTGCGGGAATTGTTTTGTAATTCTATGTTATTATGTCCATTATCTGGTTTTTTTATGTTATCCCTGCCTGTATATGCCGTCCTTTCGGATGCGGAGTTTCGGCCGGAATTTTTAACTCTATGTCCGTTTCCGCCATATATTTTCACTTGTTTCCAATCCTTTCAATTTAGACGTATGTGTATCTAATACACTAAAACCGCAACAGTTTTTTAGTTTCTATGTTCAATGAGCCATTTTAACGCTTTTACAGAATTGATATGCGGAACATTCCCTTTTTCTGAAAGCTCTTCAAGACTCATTTGCAATCCTCTTGCAACGGCGGAGTCAAGGTCTTCATAAGCCAGTTGCCTCAGCTCGTCCACTCCGTCAAAACTTCTTGTTGGTTCTATATAATCGGCAATATAAATTATTTTTTCCAGAAGGCTCATATCTTCCCTTCCGGTTGTATGCCAGTATATAGCAGAATATACCTCGTCGGTTATTCCAAACTTTTCACGGGCAAAGGCCGCCCCTGTTTTCGAATGAAGAAGCTTATAGTTTGCCTTTTCATCATTATCCGTGATGATACCATATTTTTCACATAATATCAACTGTTCCGGACCTTTTAGTTTTTTGGTTATATCATGCAATATTCCCGCTTCCGCGGCGAGACCCGTATCTGCTCCCCATCTTTCTGCAAGGCGTACAGCTTCACGTTCGCATCCTTCCACATGGGGAATGCGCTTTAAATCAAGATACTTGTATGCTTTTTCCCTAAGCCATTCTAAATTGGGTTTTGCTGCATAATATCTTTTTTTTATTATCTCTTCATAGACGGTATCCGAAAGCAGATTGTTTCCTTCCCTGTTTTTCAGTTTTGTTCTAAGCTCTGTAGATGAAATTTCTATCGGTAAAAAATTTATCTCAAATATCCTGCCACCGTATTCTTTTAAATAGCGCTCAATTGTTTCCTTTACTGCTGCAGAGTCGCTGCCCCGCGGAAAAACGGCAAGCGCCGAAAGCTCAAATATTCGTTGAAAATCCTTCCATGTTTCAAAAGAAACGAACATATCCGCGCCCATAAGCAAAACAAATTCCGCGTCCGGATACATATTCTTTAGTTCAGTCAGGGTATCCACCGTATATCCTATACCTTCCCTGCGCAACTCGATATCCGATACTTCCGCTCCATCCATATTGCAAAATGCAAGCTTCGTCAGCAAAAATCTTTCTTCCGGTCCCGGGGTTCCGTTCTCCTGCTCTTTATGTGGCGGTCTTGCAGCAGGTACTATAATAAGTTTGTCGGCGCAAAGCTCTTCCGCCGCTGCCTTTGCCGCTTCAACGTGTCCTATGTGCGGCGGGTTGAAACTTCCTCCAAATATTGCTATGCGCATCATATCCCCCCATTGCGAACTATCCTATTTTTATTGTGTTTTCTGTTTCTTTTTGTCGCTTTTGGGAAGCTCAATTATCTTATTTTTTTCGTTTCTTTTATAAAGAACGAACTTGCTTCCAATAACCTGTACTCCTTCCGCTTTGCATTCCGCACATAGTATATCACAGGCTTCTCGCGGGGAGAGCAGAGAGTTTTCAAGCACTTTTCCTTTTACAAGCTCTCTTGCTTTCAGAGCGTCTCTTGTCTGTGCTATGATGTTTTCATTTATATCGCCTTTGCCTATATGGATAATAGTATCCTCTTTCGCGGCAAGTCCGCGCAGGTAGGCGCGCTGTTTACTTGTCAGCATTGTATTCCCTCAATTTCTCTTTAAAAATTCTTAGTGCTTTTCCTCTATGGGAAATCATATTTTTTTCCTCGTCGGAAAGTTCAGCCATAGTCTTTCCGGTTCCCGGTATTTCAAAGACGGGGTCATATCCGAAACCTCCTT
>JAAYWX010000076.1 GCA_012516225.1 Clostridiales bacterium | reverse complement strand
GTTTCAGGCCTTTCACACTGGGTTTGTATTCGCGTCTAGTCATCAGGGCGGAAAGAACCTGACAAGGGTGGGCGTACTCCGTAAGCCCGTTTATAACGGGAATAGAACTGTACTTTGCGAGATTTTCCACCTCGGACTGATCAAAGGTGCGTATCATAATTGCATCAAGATAACGTGAAAGCACCCTTGCCGTATCCTGAACAGGTTCGCCGCGCCCTATCTGAAGGTCGCGCGATGAGAGAAAAAGCGCGTTTCCGCCGAGCTGATACATGCCGACTTCAAAACTTACTCTTGTCCGTGTTGAGCTTTTCTGAAAAATCATACCGAGTGTTTTTCCCTTGAGAAGATGGTGTTCAATACCGTTCTTCTTTTCATATTTGAGCTGGTCGGCAAGATTAAGTATTCCGATTATTTCCTCTGCGGAAAGGTCTGAAAGTTTCAGAAGATGCTTCATTGTGCGATAACTCCCTTCAAAATTTGTATGGCTTTTTTAAGTTCGTCCTGTTTGATATTGAGAGGTGGAAGAAGTCTGACCTTGTTTTTTGCCGTAAGCACTATAACTCCTTGCTCCAAGCACTGGAGCGCCGTTTCCTTTGCGTCCTTTTCCGTTTCTATTCCAAGCATAAGCCCGAGCCCGGAAACAGATTTGACACCGGGTGCGCCTTCAAGCTCATTTTTTATATATTCGCCCTTTTTCCTTACATCTGAGAGCAGTTTGTCATCTATTCTTGAAAGGATGCTGAGAGCGCCCGCAGCACAGATCGGGTTTCCTCCGAAAGTGGAACCATGTGTTCCTGCCGTCAGAGTATCCTGAACTTTTTCTCCCAGCATTGCACATCCCATGGGCAGCCCTCCGGCAAGACCTTTTGCCGTGGTTACAATATCGGGACGTATCACATACTGCATATAAGCATACAGTGTTCCGGTCCGTCCGTTTCCTGTCTGAACCTCATCGATAATGAGAAGAATGTCGCGTTCCGAGCAGAGCTTTGCAATTGCGGATACATATTCTTTGTCAAGAGGATTTACACCGCCTTCACCCTGCACAAGCTCAAGCATAACAGCGCATACGGTTTCGTCGCATAAAGCTTCAAATGCGGGAAATTCGTTTGCCGGAGCGTAGTTAAAGCCGTCAAGAAAGGGCCCAAAGTGGATGTGCATTGAGTCCTGCCCAGTGGCGGAAAGAGTTGCCATTGTCCGGCCGTGGAAGCTGTTTGTCAGTGTGATTATTGTGCTTCTGCCGCTGCCGTATTTATCAGACGAATACTTTCTCGCACACTTTATTGCACATTCGTTTGCCTCGGCACCGGAATTTGCAAAAAATACTTTTTTCATTCCGGTTTTTTCGCAGAGCAGTTTTGCAAGAGCAGCCTGTGGCTCTGTATAATAAAGGTTTGAAATGTGCTGGATTTTTCGGAGCTGAGTTTCCACCGCACTTATCCACTCATCATCGCAGATACCGAAACTGTTTACGGCAATTCCGCTTCCGAGGTCGATATATTCTTTGCCGTTTTCATCTGTAATAACAGCGCCTTGGCCGCTTACGGCAACAAGGGGAAACCTGCTGTAGGTGTTTGCAATATAGGTGTTGTCGAGCTGCTTTGTATCCATATTTTCACGCTCCCAATTATGTTGACCGGTCAGATGAACATTGTGCCTATGCCTTCATCGGTAAGAGTTTCTATCAATATAGAGTGGGGTATTCTGCCGTCGATTATGAACACTTTTTTAACTCCTCGCCGTATGGCCTCTATGCAGCACTCTACTTTCGGAATCATGCCGCCGGAAATTATGCCCTCGCGTATAAGCTGCGGAGCTTCACTGACATTAACGACGGGGATAAGTGTAGACGGGTCGTTTTTATCGCGCAGAAGTCCGGAAATGTCTGTCATGGATATAAGGCTTTCGGCTTTAAGTGTTCCGGCGATACGGCTTGCCGCCGTATCGGCATTTATGTTGTAGCAGTTGCCGTCCTTGTCGTATCCGATTGTCGATATGACAGGAATGTATCCTTTGTCAAGCACGTCCAGAATCGGCCTCGGGTCTATATTGACTATTTCACCTACATAACCGAGGTCATCGCGGAGCTTTTCGGCCTCTATCATATGGCCGTCCATTCCGGACAGACCTATGGCACGGCCGCCCATATTACCTATAAGGTTTACAAGGTTTTTTGAAATTTTCCCTGCAAGAACCATCTGAACAACTTCCGCGGTTTCACTGTCCGTAACCCTTAGACCGTCAATAAAATCAGTTTTTCTGCCCATTTTTTGAAGCGTTTCGCTGATTTCGGGTCCGCCGCCGTGAACGAGGACTACTTTAACGCCGATCAGCGAAAGAAGGACTATATCTCCCATGACGGCGCGTTTCAGATCATCGTTTATCATTGCATTACCGCCGTATTTGATTACAACGATTTTGTTGTTGTAGCGCTGAATATAGGGTAGGGCCTCGATCAGAACTTTTGCCCGCTGCGCATTTGTCAGTTTTTCATCCACAATGGCTTCCTCCGTAAGAAATTATGTCAACTCCGATAGTCGCCGTTTATCTTAACATAGTCGTATGTAAGGTCACATCCGAAAGCGGAAGCGGAAGCTTCACCGTCGCCAAGTTCAACACATATGACAATTTCCGGACAAGAGAGGATTTTTTTCGCCTTTTCTTCAGAAAACTCA
This sequence comes from Clostridiales bacterium, assembly GCA_012516225.1. Classification (GTDB taxonomy): domain Bacteria; phylum Bacillota; class Clostridia; order Oscillospirales; family Oscillospiraceae; genus UBA2658. The sequence continues at coordinate 26 of JAAYWX010000076.1, read as the reverse complement.
ATTCCGCCACCGTTTCTGCACACTCT
>JAAYWX010000075.1 GCA_012516225.1 Clostridiales bacterium | reverse complement strand
TTCCCAAAGCTGTGGAGCAAACAAACAAACTGCAGGAGTCTATCTCCAATGTCTACCGGTTTGGGGAAAAAGCTAAGCGCTATACCGAGATTCCAGAGCTGACCGGAGAACTGCTGAACCTGTTTATTGAATGAATCAAAGTGGGCGAACGCGGTGAGCGTTACTCCAGAACAGCGGAACAAGAGATTGTCATCCGCTACCGAGACATCGGCGTCATCGGCGCATTTGCGGAAGATTACGGAAAATAGCCGGCTAACGGCAAAGGCAGACAGCAAAGTCTGCTGCCTGCCTTCCCTAAAACCTACGGTTCAGTTTGTGTCCCTATGGACACGCGCCAGGGCTTGAAAACGATTTAAAAGTTCTTCTGCAGTAACATAAATATTGGGGAACAATACTAAAAAACTTGTCAATTTTTTGGAATTTGTTACAAATTTTTGGATAATTTTTTGAAAGTTCAAAAAATTAGTTGCATATTTATAAATAAATGGATATACTCAAAATATAGCAGATAAACGCAAATTTTAGAACAAAATACACAATATGTTGTACAAAGTTATCAGACTGTGCTCTTCTGTTCAAAATTAGAGAAAGGATTGGTCTCAATGAAAGAACAAAAATTTTATATCTGCAAACATTGCGGAAACCTTATCGGCTTTGTGCACAGCTCCGGAGTGAAAGTTGTATGCTGCGGAGAGCCGATGACCGAGCTTGTGCCCAACATTACCGATGCTTCTTCAGAGAAGCATGTTCCCGTTATTAAAACGGAGGGGAGAAAAGTCAGAATTGAAGTTGGATCAGCCCCGCATCCCATGACCGAAGAACATCACATCGCATGGATCTATATACAGACGGAAAAAGGCGGACAGCGCAAAAATCTGGAGACGATCGGGACACCTGCCGTAGAGTTCGCGCTTACCGACGATGATAAGCTTGTTTCGGCTTTTGCTTACTGCAACCTCCATGGGCTATGGAAAGCTGAAGCATAGCTGATAATTTTATGCAGTAAACGGGTAAACCTCTTCCAATCGTTATTCTTTTCAGCATACGGAGCAACCGGACAAACTAAGCCATTATATTTTTTATTCAAATTTAAGCGGGCGCGAGAAATTATCGCACCCGCTTTTTTATCCTTAAGCTTTTTTTGACAACCGTGCAAGATAGATATAAATTGGCAGAAGTAGAACTATTATCGCAGCGCCGCAGGAAATAAAGCCTAAGCGGGCATCCAGCCGCTCCGTTATAGCACCGGCAAAAAGATTGCCTATTGGAGTGGAGCCTGCAAACACCAAGGTATAAACACTCATAACCCTGCCGAGATGTTCTGCGTCCGTATTTATCTGAATAGCTGAGTTTGCAGTTGACGAATACATCACAAAGAAAAATCCTGCCACAGCGAGAGCAATGCAAGCCAGCGAATAAGATTTCGTTAAACCTATTGCAATGAGTGAAAGGCCAACCAGAACGGGAACAATATACATTACAAATTTTTTCGGGCCGGACTTGCTTATAGAGGCCACAAGCATAGCACCCATAAACGAACCCATTCCCATACACGACATCAATAGACCGTATCCTGTTTCACTCTGTCCCAGTGACTGAACGGAGAATACAGTGACAAGGACGTTGAAATTAATTGCAAATGTTCCGACCACACCCATTATAAGTATAGTTGCGAGAAGAATTTTTTTCGTGTAAATATACTTTAATCCTTCTGCTATATTTTTCATTATGCTTTCTTCTTTTTTTACGGACTTTTCCGATTCGTTCGGATGTATGAAAAACAAGCTGAAAACTACGGCTGCAAAGCTGATTGAGTTGATAAAAAAGCAGGCCTCTATACCCCATAAATCCATAACTATGCCAGCTGCGGCAGGACCTATGGTTCTGGCAAGGTTAAACACCGCAGAATTAAGCGCTATGGCGTTCATAAGGTGTCCTTTATCGACAAGCTCGATAATAAAAGCCTGCCTGGCGGGCATATCAAGAGTATTAATTACGCCAAGTACGGCGGCAGCCGCAAGGAGGTGCCAGTATTGGATTTTTCCTGTCCAAACGAGGAAAGCAAGCAAAAAAGTTGTTATAAGTGAAGCTGTCTGCGTAAAAAGCAAAATTTTCTTTTTGGAAAGCCTGTCCACCAATACTCCCGCAAAAAGTGAAAACATAAGCATGGGCAAAAACTGCAGCGCCCCTATAAGACTGAGCAGGAACGCAGAATTTGTAAGCTTATATGCAAGCCAAGGCTGTGCCACATTCTGCATCCATGTGCCGATAGTCGAGATGCACATACCCAACCAATAATATCTGAAATTTTTGTGCTTAAGTGCGCTGAAAGGGTTATTTACAGTCATTTTTACGCCTTCTCTTTATATAGTCGCATTGTATTATATAGAAAATTCGGAATTTGTTCAACAAACAATTATTTTATTTCAAAAATTGTAAATCTAAAGTGTTTTAAGTACAAAACTGTTTTTTTTGAAAGAAAGTATGCCCTCATCTCTCATTTTGCAAAGCTCGTTTGACATAGAACTTCTGTCAACGGAAAGATAATCCGCAAGCTGCTGGCGGTTAAACGGTATCTCAAAAGAGGGACTGCCGTGGCGGACAGCTTCCGAGGAAAGGTAGGAAAGAAGTTTTTCCCTCGTTGTACGCTGGGTCATATGAGTCAGTTTTTCGTTCAGAATGAGATTCTTTTCTGCAAATACCGAAAGAAGGTTCCGTATAAGCTTTGTATGAAATCCGCAGGCGGAAGAACACACCGTCAGGATACGGTGTGCATCAAAGAACAGTACGGTTGAAGGCTCCTCCGCCACTGCGCTTACGTTTAGCGGTGCACCGTGGGCAAAAGCGTATGTTTCGGCAAAAAGTTGTCCCGGAGCTGAGGCTGAGATTATATTTCGGTTTCCCCAGAAATCTTCTTTGATAATATGGACGCTTCCTGAAAGAACCATTCCGACGGAGCTTACATTGTCGCCTGAACGCAGGATAAACTGCCCTTTTGAGTAATCCTGTATTGAGGCAGACAGGCATTTAAGCATGATTTCAAGTTCTTCATCAGATACGCCGCTGAAAAGCGGCGATTTTTTTATTATATTAAAATATTTTTTCATACTGCCCCCTAATTACGTTGTAAATACAACGGTATTGTTTTATTTATTGTAGTATAATCAGCCCGTAAAGTCAATAAAACGGCTAAAGGTCACAGCTTATTAAGAGCAGAAAATACGAAAACAGAGTCTTTACAAAAACTTAAAATGTCCATTAAGAGAAAACCAATGCTTATTTTTTAAGGAGGAAAGTTTATGATACGGAGAATAATACAGATTGATGAGGAAAAATGCAATGGCTGCGGAGCTTGTGCCGCGGCTTGCCATGAAGGTGCGATTGGCATGGTGAACGGCAAAGCAAAGCTCCTGCGCGATGACTATTGCGACGGACTTGGCGACTGCCTTCCCGCTTGCCCGATGGGAGCAATAACTTTTACGGAACGCGAAGCCGCAGCCTACAATGAAGAAGCGGTCAGAGCAAACAAGGCTGACGGAGTACAGAATACGCTGCCGTGCGGCTGTCCGGGAACACAGTCAAAAATGATAAGCCGGGCAGAAGATGCCGCGGCCCGAACAAACACGGAGCCCGTTTTGAGCAGACTTTCACAGTGGCCTGTACAAATAAAGCTTGTTCCAGTGAACGCGCCGTATTTTGACAATGCAAACCTTCTTATATCTGCCGACTGTGCGGCTTATGCTTACGGTGACTTCCATAACCGCTTTATAAAAAACCGCGTAACCCTTATAGGAAGCCCTAAACTGGACAGCGTTGATTATACCGAAAAGCTGACGGAAATTATAAAAAATAACAATATAAAAAGCGTGACTGTGGTACGCATGGAAGTACCTTGCTGCGGAGGAATTGAACATGCCGCGATAACGGCGCTGAAAAACAGCGGAAAGTTTTTGCCGTGGCAGGTTGTAACCATCTCTACAGACGGACGGGTTTTGGATTGACATTTATTAAAAATTTATTTTTGAGGTGATTTGAATGACAAAGGAAATGTTTTGTTTTCAGTGCGAGCAGACGGCAGGATGTGTCGGATGCATGGGAAAAATGGGTGTCTGCGGGAAAAAATCGGATACTGCCTATTTTCAGGATGAACTGACAGGTACGCTTATAGGGCTGGCACGCGCCGCCAAGGGAATGAATCCGGATGCGGAAACAAACAGGCTTATTCTTGAAGGGCTGTTCACCACGGTAACTAACGTTAATTTCGATGATGAATCCATCAGAGATAAAACTGAGGAAGTCAGAAAAAAGAAGAACCAGCTTGTTTCAAAGAAAGGCGATGTTTCAGGTCCAGAAGACTATGATATGGAAGAACTTTGGAATACCGATGAAGACATACGCTCGCTGAAATCACTTATTTTGTTCGGGTTGCGAGGAATGGCGGCGTATGCTTATCATGCCATGGTCTTGGGATATGCGGACGATATGGTTAATGCCTTCCTTATTGAAGGACTATCGGTGATAGGAGAAAACCTTGGCATGGAGCAGCTTTTGCCCATAGTTCTCAAAGTAGGAGAAGTGAACTTAAAATGCATGGCGCTGCTTGACAAAGCCAATACAGAAACTTATGGTGTGCCAGTTCCGACAACGGTACCTCTTAAAGTGGAAAAAGGTCCGTTTATTGTGGTTACAGGGCATGACCTTAAAGATTTGCATATACTCCTTGAACAGACAAAGGATAAGGGCATAAACGTATATACCCACGGTGAAATGCTGCCTGCCCACGCATATCCGAAACTCAAGCAATATCCGCACCTTAAAGGCAATTTCGGCACAGCATGGCAGAACCAGCAAAAAGAATTCGCAAACCTTCCGGCTCCGATACTTTTTACGACAAACTGCCTGATGCCGGTAAAGGACAGTTATTCTGACCGTGTATTTACAACTGCTGTGGTATCTTTCCCGGGCATCGTTCATATCGGGGAAGAAAAGGACTTTTCGCCTGTAATAGAAAAGGCACTTGAGCTTGGCGGTTTTGCGGAAGATACCGCTTTTACAGGTATTAACGGCGGAACGCAGGTTATAACCGGATTCGGACACGGGGCCGTGCTGGGCGTGGCGGATAAGATAGTCGAAGCTGTTAAGGCGGGGGATATAAAACATTTCTTCCTTGTAGGCGGTTGTGACGGAGCAAAGCCGGGGCGCAATTATTATACCGAATTTGTAAAGCGGACCCCGCCCGATACGCTTATACTCACTTTAGCCTGCGGCAAGTATCGCTTTAACGACATTGACATCGGAACCGTCTGCGGACTGCCCCGTATTCTCGATATGGGACAGTGCAACGATGCATATTCCGCAATACAGGTAGCTCTTGCGCTTTCCGAAGCTTTCAACTGCGGCGTGAATGAACTGCCACTCTCTATGGTGCTTTCGTGGTATGAACAGAAAGCGGTTTGCATACTGCTTACACTGCTGCACCTTGGAATCAAAAACATCCTTCTCGGACCTTCGCTTCCGGCCTTTATTTCTCCAAATGTGCTTAACTTCTTGGTGGAGAATTACGGTATTTCACCGATTTCAACACCGGAAGATGATATTAAAAAGATACTCGGCAAGTAATTTTCTTCCGCGGGTAGCGCCCATAGGCTGTTACCCGCGGAATTTTCGCTGCCAGAAAATAAAAAGCTAAATTGCGGTAAAATCTTTTTTTGTTTTTATATTGCTGTAAAGAAGCTTAAAGCTAAAGCGGCCAAATAAGATTATCATACGCATATGGGACAGGAAGGCGGGCTTTTTTTCCATTAGCAGGGAAAAATTGTTAGCATAAAGCCGCTATGGAAACAAAGAAGGACAAATAAAAACCGGTATTGCTTGAACGAATGGGCAGAACGATTTATACTGGAGAATATCGGAGAGCCGCCCCGGCTTTTTCGGGCGGCTTTTGCCAATATCCAATATTTCAGAATCGAGGTCATTAACAGATGATTGTATTCGGACCGGTTCCGTCAAGACGTCTTGGGCAGAGCATAGGCATCAACAACATTCCGCCCAAAACTTGCTCATATTCTTGTATTTATTGCCAAATAGGCAGGACAAACCATATGATGGAGCAAAGACGCGCTTTTTACAGTCCTGAAGAAATATACTGTGAGGCTGCCGAAAAGCTGCAGAGGCTGAAGCAAGAAAACAGGCAAGCAGATTATTTTTCCTTTGTTCCGGATGGAGAACCAACGCTTGATTTGAACTTAGGAAAATCAATAGAAATGCTAAAGCCGCTTGGAATAAAAATTGCGGTGATAACAAACGCATCCCTTTTGTGGATGGATGAGGTGAAAGACGACCTGATGAAGGCAGAC
>JAAYWX010000074.1 GCA_012516225.1 Clostridiales bacterium | reverse complement strand
GATCCCAGCATATTTATAGAAAAGTATTTCAGCTATAAGGACTTATCCTCCGCCTCCGAGGGTGAGCCAAAAAAAATACTTCTTCAGAACAATTTCCGTTCCGACGTAAACATACTTTCGGCCTGTAATCACGTTTTTTCCAACATTATGTCCAAGTCTCTGGGCGAAATAGATTATGACGGTAGCGCCGCACTTTTTCCTCCCGAAAACGCAAAACCTCCGCGCGGGAAAACCTGCCTTACCATTCTGTCCGTACCTCAGGCAGACGACGGTGAGGATCGTCCCGACAAAACACTTCTTGAGGCCAGGATGGTGGCAAAACGCATAAGAAGTCTTGTTGAAAGCGGGGAAACAATTCTTGAAAACGACAAAGAGCGCCCGATAGAATATGGAGACATTGCTGTTTTGCTCCGCTCTCCGAACTCGGCCGGCTCCGCATTTCGCCGCGCCTTTGCCGAACAAGGGGTTCCCGTTCTTGCCGAACAAGGCGGCGGCTTTTTCACCGCTCCGGAAATACTCATAGTCCGCTCTCTTCTTTCCGTAATAGACAATCCGCATAGGGACATCTCCCTTGCGGCGGTCCTTTCTTCTCCAGTTTTCGGTTTTTCCCCGGATGAGCTTTCTCTTATACGCACCTTCGATCGGGAAAACGACTTTTATACTGCGCTTTTAAATGCCGCACAGGAAAATAAAAAATGCGCGGAGTTTCTCGAATCGCTGTCCGAACTTCGCGCGATCTCATCCGATATCGGAGTTTATGAGCTTTTATGCCTTATATATGAGCGCTTCGACCTGCCCGCTCTGTTCGCCGCCGCTGACGGTTTGGGTTTGTTCCCCCCAAATCTATCGCTCCTGCTCGACTGTGCCGCAAAATTTGAGGAAAACGGTTACCGCGGATTGTACAGCTTTATAAACTACCTTAAGCGTATGGAAGACCGCGGGGAGGAGCCCGCCGGAACTGCGGAACATACAGGAAGCGCAGTTTCCGTAATGAGCATCCACAAATCTAAAGGCCTTGAATTCCCTGTAGTTTTCCTCGCCGATACGTCAAGAAAGTTTAACACTAATGACACCCGCTCCAGAGTGCTGATACACCCCGAACTCGGGCTGGGCTGCAAAATTACAGATATAAACCGCGGCATAGAATATCCAACCCTTGCACGCCGCGCGATATCTTCAAGGCTTTCTTCAGAAATGCTGTCTGAAGAAATGCGGGTACTTTATGTGGCTATGACAAGGGCGAAGGAACGCCTTTACATATCATGCACCTCAAAGGACCCTCCGTCTCTTATTTCAAAGTTGTCAGAAAATCTTACTTCACCGCTGAGCCCCGAAATTCTCAAAGAGGCCCCGTCAATGTCGTATTGGCTTATCTCCGCGGCGCTTATAGACAGCGGCGGTCTTATAGACATGAATATAGCTGTTCCTGAAAGTGAGGAAACTTCAAAGCCCCTTGACGAAGGACATTCCTGCACAGCGCTTTGTATTGACGAATCAAAGCTGTCCGAGATCAGAAAAATTCTTGAATACAAATACCCTTTCGAAAAAAGTATACATCTTCCCACAAAACTTACTGCGACATCTTTGCCAAGTGAAGAACTATACAATGAATCTCAGCCGATAGTCCGCGAATACCCTAAAGTATTCCGTTTGCCCGATTTTTCTGTTTCAGAAAAACCGCTGAGCGGCACTGAGCGCGGTACTGCAACCCACATAGTAATGCAATTCATAGATTTTTCGCGTACTGGAACCCTTGATGAAGTTGAATCTGAAATTATGCGTATAAAAGAACTGGGTCACCTTACGGACAGACAGGCTGAAGCTGTCGACAGACAGTCCGTTTTCCGTTTCTTTTCTTCCGAAATCGGCAGGCGCATAAAAGCTGCGGACAGAGTATATCGCGAGATGCGGTTTTCTCTATTATGTCCGGCTGAAAAATTTTTCCCTGACTCCAAAGGCGAACAGATACTTCTTCAAGGTGTCGTTGACTGCTGCATTGAGGAATCGGGGCTGCTTACCGTTATAGACTACAAAACGGACTTTGTTTCGGAAGATACTCTCTCCGAACTTGCGGAACACTACAGAAAGCAAATTTCCGCCTATGCCTATGCGATGTCTAAAGTGCTGGGCAAGCCTGTCCGCAGCTGCCTTCTCTGCTTCCTCCGGGCAGGCCTTTCGGCGGAAATCTTCCCCGATATATACTAAAATCACAAATATTCGCGAATTTCTGATTTTTACAGTGCTTTCAGGCTTTAATCTTTAATCCGCCAATTTTACCCGGATTTTAGTCCCGGCGAGTTTACCGGTTTGCAGGTCTGTTAGGAACCGAAAACCGTTGACGGTTGTTTCAATAACGAGTCTGTTATCTTTACTATGCACTTTTATAGCAGTATGAAAATCCGGCGCAAACGGCGCATAATCAGGGTTGTATTCCATTATATATATCCTGCTCCCCCATGCAATTTTCCCGTCAATTACGCTGGTAAATATTGTTCACTTCATCATCATAGCATCTTGCTTCCAAACGGATTATTACAACATTGTTTGCTTGAACAAATTCCTTAATATATACTGGAAATATACTTTTTTGCCGTCAGCAGCAAGCTTAGTTCAAGCTCCGCTCTCGGTGGGAAAAGTCTCTATCCGCGGGCAGTAAGCGCATCCATAAATCCTGAAAATCGTCCTAAAATTCCGCTGACAATTAGCCGAGCTTTTTATACCGCCCATACCGGTTGTTCTCGCCGCCGCTCAGGGATGAATAATCCGTAATATCCAAGGTTGTCAGCCATCCGCCTGAGCCCTCGATAAAATTTGCAGAAAGAATATAAATCCCGCCGCTGCCTGCCGGCAATTCACCCAAAAGCCGCTTTATTTCCCTTATAAATCCATTTTTATTTATATTATGCACATACTTTGCTTTATTTTCTATGGCAATAAGTTTGCATTTGCAGTTTGGGTGAATCGGAGGTATAACGCCTGCTCCTTTTCCGAAAAAAGCCCTCCGTGCACCGACTTCCATTTGAAGCACAAATTTTCTGTCCTTTTGCTTAAAAACAGGTGTTTACCGCAAGTGTGATATAGCCCGCAAAAACTTTGGTCATGCTTCCAGATAAAGTTTGATAGCCTATCTATACTATGTGAAAGCTCTTCCTGCGTCTTTTTTATAGTTTCTTCATTGGGATAAAAATACTTAATTATTGGATGTTTATATACAAAATTGCATAAAAATTCGGGCGGCACAGTTACCGCCGCCCATGTTTATTATCCGTTCAGAATATGCCGCGGCTTGCAGAGGCTCCGCGGCATTATTTTTTATAAGCTCTATTTCCTAATAATCGCTTAAAAATAACATTTCCCCAATTTTATTTCTTCCTTAAGTTTTATCAGCTATCCCCCCCTGTGGCTTGTATGTAAATACCTGTTCTGCTAATATTAACCTGCGTCCGCAAAGTCGTTCATATGTATAAATATGTGTTTTATGCAGTCAGCAGGAAATAACAAAAACGTTCCGTAAAAGCATTCTGCTGAATAAAAGTGTAAAGGTATGCCATTTTTAGCTTTTTAGGATTATACGAAATTATGATAGAAATATGCAATTTAAGCAAAAGTTTCAACGGCCTAAAGGTTATTGATAATGTAAACCTGACCATTCCAAAGGGAGAATATCTTTCGTTGCTTGGCCCCAATGGTGCCGGAAAAACAACTCTGATAAAAATGATATCCACCCTCCTTGTGCCGGACTCCGGTCAAATTCTGGTTGACGGACAGGCTGTCGGCCGTGAGAACAAGGAAGTAAAGAAAAAATTCAGCGTTTTATCGCAGGAGTATTCTCTGCGAAATGATTTTACCATATTGGATATTATGGAGCAACACGGCCGTTTGTACGATATGCCAAAAAACAAAAGAGTTGAAAAAACGCGCGAACTTCTCAATCTGTGCGGGCTTTATGAGTCCAGAAATAAAACTGCGCGCCAGCTCTCCGGAGGAATGAAACGTAAACTTATGCTTTGCCGCACCCTTATGACAGAGCCTGAATATTTGATACTGGACGAGCCGACAGTGGGGCTTGACCCAATGTCCCGCAGGCAGATGTGGTCTATCCTTTATAAGCTGAACGAAAGCGGTATTACTATTATTCTGACAACCCACTACATTGAAGAGGCGCAGTATTTAAGCCGCAAAGTTGCTCTTATAGATAAAGGCCAGATAAAAACTGTACAGAG
>JAAYWX010000073.1 GCA_012516225.1 Clostridiales bacterium | reverse complement strand
GCCGCAGAGGCAAAAGCCGAGGCTTAAATTTTCCCTGCCGGCAAGACAATTCCGCGGGCAAAGCGTACATCTGCCAGACATTACACTGCCTCCGGGATTTTGCATACATCGACCCATTCCGCAGCTTTCGAATAACAAAACAGTTCGTCCGGAGAAAGCTCAATTGCACTGTTTGAACTTCCGGCGGCAGGGAAAACTGTATGGAATCGGAGAACGGATTTGTCAATATATACAGGGACTTCTTTTTTTATTCCGAACGGGCAAACGCCGCCCACCTCATGTCCTACAAGTTCCGGTACTTCCTCAGATGAGAGCATTTTTGCCTTCATTCCGAATTTTTCCCTGAACTTGTGATTATCAATCCTTGCGTCACCTGCCGCGACAATAAGCATGCAGCCGTTCCCGTTTTTGAATGAAAGCGTTTTTGCAATCCTTGCAGGAGCTACGCCAAGAGCCTTGGCGGCCAGATCGACTGTGGCACTTGAAGCACCAAACTCCATTACCCTGTTTTCAACTCCGAAAGAACGGAGATGTTCTTTTGCTTTTTCTATGGACATTGCTGTTTCTCCTTAAACGTATGACTATTATTTGCAAAAGTATATTAGCACGCCTTGAAAATAAATGCAAATATTCATATTATTCATATTAAAACGAATAAATAGATAAAAAATCTAAAAATTATTCAGATAATAATTAATATTTTTACATTATTTCTATTGCCCTATCTAAAAGCAAATGGTATAATAGCTTCAATATACCGTTCTATCTTTAATAACAGAAGGAACGCTGCGGAAATATATTTTTAAAAACTGGTAAATTGGAGGAACAAAAATGGGAGAAATAAAAAAATGTGTGCTTGCCTATTCGGGCGGGCTTGATACGTCGATAATAATTCCATGGCTTAAAGAGAATTATGGCTGCGAAGTCATAGCGGTTTCCGGAAATGTTGGGCAGGGAGATGAACTTGACGGACTTGAGGAAAAAGCACTGAAGACCGGAGCAAGCAAAGTGTTTATACTTGACCTTGTGGATGATTATGCCGAAAACTATATTATTCCTACTATGAAGGCGGGGGCGCAATATGAAACTTATCTTCTCGGCACATCCACAGCACGTCCCTGCATTGCAAAGGCGCTTGTGGAAGTGGCTTTAAAGGAAGGAGCAGACGCAATATGCCACGGATGTACAGGCAAGGGCAATGACCAAGTGCGCTTTGAACTTGCTGTAAAGGCGCTTGCTCCGCAGATGAAAATTATTGCACCATGGAGGGAATGGAGCATTAAGAGCCGCGAAGAGGAGATAGAATATGCCGAAGCGCATAATGTTCCTCTGAAGATAAACCGTGAAACGAACTACTCAAAGGATAAAAACATATGGCATCTCAGCCATGAAGGACTTGATCTCGAAGACCCTGCTAATGAACCGCAGTACAACAAACACGGTTTCCTTGAAATGGGGGTTTCACCGGAAATGGCACCGGACAAGCCCGCTTATGTAGAAATAGAGTTTGAAAAAGGAACCCCCGTTGCCATAGACGGGCAGAAAATGAAGCCGGCCGATATTATACGGAAACTTAACAAAATCGGCGGCGAAAACGGCATAGGGATTATTGACATTGTTGAAAACAGACTAGTAGGAATGAAATGCCGTGGTGTATATGAAACTCCGGGAGGCACGATACTTTATCATGCTCATAGGGTGCTTGAATCACTCTGCCTTGACAAGGCAACGGCACATTTGAAAGAACAGCTTTCGGTTACATATGCGGAACTTGTATACAACGGACAATGGTTTACACCCCTGAAAAAAGCGCTTGACGCATTTGTCGAGTCCACGCAGGAAAATGTTACGGGCAAAGTTAAACTGAAACTCTATAAAGGCAACATTATCAACTCATCAGTTACATCGCCGTATTCGTTGTATTCGGAAAACATAGCGACATTCGGTGAAAGCGACTATAACCAGAAGGATGCGGAAGGCTTTATAAATCTTTACGGACTGCCCATAAAAGTCAGAGCGATGATGGAACAAGGGCTGCTGAAGTGAGATAAAAAGAGGTTTTTAAAAGATAAAGTGGCAGGCTTGTGCCTGTCACTTTTTTGGGATTGAGTCTTATACAGAAATATGATAAAATAACTAAATACGGTTCAGTTGCATTTTTATTTTTCGGGAGGACTTATGATAAAGATTGGCAAAAAACAGGCGTGGGAATTGCTGAAGGAATACAATAAGGAAAGCTTTCATTTAAAGCATGCCCAGACAGTCGCACTTTGCATGAAATATTTTGCCGAGAATGAGGGCTTTGCCGACGAGGCTGATTTTTGGGAAATTGTTGGGATGCTCCACGATTTGGACTTTGAGATATACCCAGACCAGCACTGTATAAAAGTGCAGGAGATACTGCGGGAGAAAGGGTTTGATGAAAAGCTGATACACGCCATCGCAAGCCATGGATATGGAATGTGCTGCGATATAGAGCCTAAATCTCATATGGAAAAGCTGCTTTTTGCCGCGGATGAGCTTACAGGTCTGATAGGAGCGGCGGCACTTATGCGTCCATCGAAAAGCGTACAGGATATGGAACTAAGCTCCCTGAAAAAGAAATTCAAGGACAAAAAGTTTGCCGCGGGCTGCAACCGCGAAACAATTGAAAAAGGTGCGGAAATGCTCGGTTGGGAGCTTGATGCTCTGCTTGAAAGGACACTTGCGGCAATGCGTGCCTGCGAGGATAAGATCAATAACGAAAAGTATTACGAGATGTTTTAAAAAGCTTAAAACACAGAAGGAGGAAATGATGCCGGAAGGAG
>JAAYWX010000072.1 GCA_012516225.1 Clostridiales bacterium | reverse complement strand
CTTAATATTGTAGACCTGAATTTTTAATTTTTCAACACAAAAAAGGCAAATAAACTGATAATTTTAACAAAAACTTTCTATTTGCAGAACATTTTTAGGAATTTTTTTGAAATATATAGACAAAAAAATAACAATTGGCAAAACCGGTTTCTCATGGCTTGCAAATCACATATGCGGGCATTATAATATTATACGCTCAAAGCCAATTAATACACATTTGCGGATATAAAACAGAGAGCAAAAATACTTTAGAAGGTGAACTTCTTGGAACAATTTAGAAATGAATTTCGCGGCGGCGTCCTTTATATCGTCGTCCCCTGCTATAACGAGGAGGAGGCTCTTCCTGAAACTTCACGCCGTCTGCGGGAAAAGATGCTCGCGCTGATCGATAAGGGCGCAATATCAGAGCGCAGCCGCGTTCTCTTTGTAAACGACGGTTCGAAGGACAGAACATGGCAGCTTATTTCAGCTCTTCACGATGCGGACAGTCTTTTCTGCGGCATAAGTCTCAGCCGCAACCGCGGGCATCAAAACGCCCTTCTTGCTGGACTTATGACGGCAATGGACAGAGCCGACGTCACAATATCTATGGATGCCGATCTTCAGGATGATATAGACGCTGTGGATAAAATGCTCGAAAAATATTATGCCGGCTGCGAAATTGTTTACGGCGTCCGTTCTTCAAGAAAAAAGGATACTTTTTTTAAACGCTTCACCGCCGAAGGCTACTATAAGCTTCTTTCAAAGCTGGGCGGTGAAATTGTCTATAACCATGCAGATTACCGTCTTATGAGCAGAACAGCCCTCCAAGCGCTTTCAAAATATGGTGAGGTTAATCTCTTTCTCAGGGGCATAGTCCCTATGCTGGGCTATAAGACCGATATTGTGGAGTATGAACGCGGTGAGCGAATTGCGGGTGAAAGCAAATACCCTCTTAAAAAAATGCTCAGCCTTGCTGTGGAAGGCATAACTTCTCTGAGTGCCAAACCGATAAGAGCAATCCTTTGGAGCGGAGTTTTATCCCTCTTTGCCGATTTTGTGCTTCTGATAGTCTTTATAGTACAAGCCTGCTTGGGCATTTCTTTTGACGGCTGGAAAATACTTTTGATAATAACGCTCCTGATGGGCGGACTAATCCTGACCGGAATAGGAACGGTTGGTGAATATGTCGGCAAGATATATCTTGAAACAAAGCACAGGCCGCCGTTCATTATAGAGAAAATAGTTGAATAAAAAAACAAAACCGCCTTGAAAAATCTTCTTTTCCGACGGTCTTTTCCAAAGACTTACGGTCAAAGAAAAATGCTCTAAGGCGGTTTTTATGTTATTTTGCTTTAAGCATATACGCTCCGTCGCTGTATGACATAGTGCCGAGAGCCTTGCCGGACTTATCAAAAATGCTCCATACGCCGTTTGATGATTTCCTGAATACAGCCCTTGTAAAAACCATTCCGTCATACCAAAAAGCGTTGGCCTTTGCAATTTTGTCTTCATCCGTTTCAAATGCCCTGTAAACGGAAACCGGTGTAATTTGCGGAATTTTTCCCCTGCCGCTTATAGCCCTCACCGCGCCTGTCAGCGCCCAGCTACTTGAGGTTACTCCGTAATCATGCTCATGGAAATAGAAATTGCCGTCTTTTACATATGAGGCGTCAACGTTTAAGAGCCACACTTCACTGTTCAGATCCAAATCTTCAATCGCTTCGGCGGCAGCAGATGCTATCTTGGTATCCG
>JAAYWX010000006.1 GCA_012516225.1 Clostridiales bacterium | reverse complement strand
GTTTTATACGCATCCTGAGCCTGCTTATAGAAGGGATTCTCCGGATCTTCAGTCCAAATGCACGCTACTTCACCGGGGGCAACAAAGCAAGCGACATCATCAATATGGCCGTTGGTTTCATCGGGATCTATTCCGTCTTTGATCCAAATAACTTTCTCGCAGTTTAAGTAGTCGCAGAGCATCCTTTCTATTTCGTATATGTTTTTATCGGGATTTCTTCCTTCGGATAAGAGGCACATTTCTGTTGTCATTACAGTACCCTGTCCGTCCACATGGATAGAACCGCCCTCAAGAACGAAACCTTCCGTACGGTAGCTGTCCACACCTTCGATTTCACAGACTTTGCGGGCTATCTGATCGTCATTTGCCCAGGGGAAGTACAGACCGTCCACCAGACCGCCCCATGCGTTGAATGTCCAGTCCACAGCTCTGATGTCGCCTTTATCATTGATAAGAAATGTAGGGCCGCAGTCACGGATCCATGCGTCATCATTTGATGCTTCAATTACACGAATGTTTTCAGGCAACCTTGCTCTGGCATTCTGATACTGAGCGGCAGATACAAGCATAGTAACCTTTTCAAACTCCGAAATTGCTATTGCGACATTTGCAAATGCCTCTTGAGCCGGTTTTGCGCCGTTGCGCCAGTTGTCGTTTCTTTCAGGCCAGATCATCCAGACACCTGTTTGTTTTTCAAACTCTGCGGGCATACGGAAGCCGTCCTGCTTAGGGGTTGTACCATTTATACGTTTAGCCATAATTATAGCCTCCAATCAATAATAATGAGTAGACTGCCTCAGTTTCTATTTCTCGCTGCTTTTTCTGCTGGAATTGACCACGATTTCACCGACAATTAAAGAAATTATGGAACCTATGGTGATTGGCAGCGTTGCAGACAGCGTATCAGAATCGAAGGAGAGAGGAATTGCAGTAAAAACCAATGAAATGACTATCAAGATCATTGGAACTATTGCCAAGACTTTTAAGAAAGCAGGACTTCCGGATACCTTGAAAGGACGTTCACGGTCGGGATCCGTTTTGCGCAGCTTAAGAAAAGCCGGGAATATCGGCAGATAGGAAAGCAGGAACATTACAAGGTTCAGAGCAAAGAAGCTCCAGAAAAGATTTGAGTTCGGCAGGAAAGCTCCGATCAGAACAACAGCGGAAGCCACCACTCCGTTCATTATTGCGGAACCGATCGGCATATCGTTTTTTGCGCTCCGCTTAGCGAAAACCTTAGGCAGATCATGCCTGTCCGCCGCATAAGAAGCAACGTTGTTTACGCCCAATGACCATGAAATCATGTTTCCAAACAAAGTGATCATGAAGAACAAAGCCATTACCGCAATGAAAACTCCGCCTGATTTGCCGGTGAGCAACCTCATAGCATCCAAAAGACCAGTGTCGGAACTTATTTGGTCAGTCGGAATTGCAACGCCTATGCCGAATGCACAGAATATGTAGATTGCCGCTATGACAATGCCGCCGATAATAATAGACTTGGGGATTTGCTTTTTGGGATTTTCCATACTGTCCGTAAAGGTACAGATAACTTCAAAGCCAAGGCAGTTGAACAGGATTACAGAAATATAAGAGAGGCTGTTTGAGTCGAACGACGGCAGCAAGGAAGCCACTGTATATTCGTTAGCAACGCCATTGGTAACAGCACCGTAAATACCCAAAACACCCATTGTGACCGCCAAAAGAACTTTAATAACGGCACAGCCATTTAAAATCCAGGCGCTGTCGCAGACAGGATAAAAGCTGATAAAAACGACTATCCAGATAAATGCCAGTTGGATAAGCAGGGAAGGTATAAGGCTGATTTGAAAGCCGGTAATTGTTGCAATAAGATCCGGACATAGAACAGCCAGAGAAGCCATCCAAAGCGGGAAGTTTATCCAATAGCACCAAGCGGCGCGACCGGCTGTTTTTCCCTTAGGAAACGCTGCGCATATCCAGTCATACATGCCGCCGTCACCTATGTATGTTGTTCCAAGTTCGGAAGATATCAGTCCATAGGGAAGAAGGAATGCGATTATCATGAATATCCACCAGAAAATCTGGTAATTTCCGATAGACGCAACTGGAGCAGCCGCCTCTGCGACAAAGACAACACAGATAACCGACAAAATGGCATCTGTAAGTTTAAATTTTTTTGCGGGCATTATTTTTCCACTTCTTTCAAGTTTAATGACCCTCGCTGTCAAGCAGTTGGGCGG
>JAAYWX010000071.1 GCA_012516225.1 Clostridiales bacterium | reverse complement strand
TTTTTAGTCTTTCCCTGCTTGCTGTTGCCAAATTTCTGCGCATTTTGCGAAACCCATTTGATTTTCTGGTTTCACAACTTATAAAATTTTTAAATTTTTTAAAAAATCTCTTTCAAAAAATTGGTTTTAGGTATAAAATAAAGGTTAGCCACAAGTTTCAGTGCATAAAGCAAGCCATAAGGCAAAAGCAAAGCAGGAGGAAACCTCATGAAATTCAGGAGGGCAAGCCTTATAACAAAAATTGTAATACTGGCTATAATACTTTACGCAGGGATAAGTCTGGTGTCTTTGAAGGTGCAGATTGCGGATGCACGCGAAAAACGCGACGAGCTGCAAAGCGAAGTAGACAACGTGCTTCAGACGAACACGGAGCTCCAGTACGCGATAGAACACAGCACAGATCCCGAAACCATTGAGGATATAGCTCGCAACAAGCTTGGTCTTGTCAAACCCGGCGAAAAGATTTTTTATGATGTCAGCAACTGATGTTATATTTTATAAAAAACAACACATTCTCTATGAATGAAAACAGGAGGAAAAAGCTCTTATATGCAGCCGACAGTGGGAGAAATTTTTGAAGGCAAGGTGACTGGAATCACCAAATTCGGTGCCTTTGTATCTTTGCCGGACGGTAACAGCGGTCTTGTTCACATTTCTGAAATTGCAAACACCTATGTAAACGACGTTCACGAACACATATCTGACGGGCAGACGGTAAAAGTTAAAGTTATCGGAATAAGCGAAAACGGCAAAATCAATCTCTCAATCAAAAGAGCCGAACCGCCGGCTCCACGTTCCGATACCGAACATCATTCCCGTTCTTACGCAAGTGCACCAAAGCAGAATTCTCTCGCTCAGAAGGCTGCCAGCTTTTCTCAGAAAAATCACGGTTCCGCCGCTTCCGCGGACTCCAGCTTTGAGGATAAACTGAAGCAGTTTATGCAGGATTCCGACAGTCGCATATCCGACAGCCGCATTTATGCGGACAGGAAAAGCAGTTATCGCCGCAGGCGCGACTGAAGGTTTTCTGCGATACATAAAGCCGCCCAAACTTGGGCGGCTTTATTTTCTCTAAAAGCTGTCATTCAGTATCTTTTTTATATCTTCGGGCGTCAGTATCCTGTATCCTCCAGTTCGGATGTTGCAGCTTTCGGCAATTTCGGAAAATTTCGATTTGTCGTTAATGCCAAGCTCTCTCAGGGAAACGGTAGCGCCTATCTCTTTGAAAAAGGCCTCCAGACGGTCTATTCCTTCAAGCGCTGTCTGTTCGTCCGTTTTCCCTTCCGCGTCTACATTCCAGACGTTAACGGCAAAGCGCTTCAGTTTGTCCAGCCCGTTCCTGCATATAAATCTCAAGTATGAAGGTGTAATTGCCGCAAGGCCCATGCCATGGGCAACGTCGTAGTAGACCGCAATCTGATGCTCAATCTGGTGAACTTCCCAATCCTGTGTCTTGCCGCATCCCAGAATACCGTTCAGCGCAACGGTTGCACCCCACATGATATTGCTGCGCGCCGCATAATCTTTCGGATTTTTTACCGCTGTCCGTGCGTTTTTCACAATGCTTCTCATCAGCGCCTCATTGAGGTCGTCGGAAACGTTATCATCCGTTCCGCTGAAATACTGCTCCATAAGATGGCTCATAATATCACATATTCCGCTAACCATTTGATACTTGGGCAAGCTGTAGGTATATGTGGGGTCGAGTATTGAGAATTTAGGAGCGGCTGCCTCCGAAGAAAACGAGGCTTTGAATTTAAGCTCCTCATTTGTAATAACAGCGGTGCTGTTCATTTCGGAGCCAGTTCCCGTCATAGTGAGTACCGTTCCCAAGGGAATCGCCTCATGCGCGGCAATGCGCTTTGTATAAAGCTCTTCCCAAAAGTCTCCGTCAAGCCTGCTGCCAACAGCAACCGCCTTGCAGCAGTCGATAACGGAACCGCCGCCAACCGCAAGTATGAAGGCAATCTTGCCGTCACGGCACAGAGCTATCCCCTCACGAACTTTTGCCGCCGTCGGGTTGGGCATTACTCCGGAAAATTCGATGACATTTTTCCCGCAGCTTTTCAATATATCCACAATTCCGTCATATATTCCTTCTTTTTTTATTGTGCCTTTCCCGTAAGCGAGAAGCACATTTTTACCGCATTTCTCCATTTCTTTTGCAAGATTTTTAATAGCTCCTTCACCGAAATATATGCGGGTGGGGTTGCAAAATATAAAACTGTTCATACTTGGCCTCCTTTGTTATGTATGCCGGAGCTGTTTCAAGTAACTACGACGTTTTCGTCTCCAAGCATTTCTTTAAGTTCTTTTATAAACGCATCATGGATTATACACCCTGTCGTGAGTCTTTTCTTTGTGTCCTCACAATAAATTATCATCCGTTCGTTCCCCTCGAACATAATTTTGACAAGTTCTATTCTCTTCATTCTCGGGTCATCTTTTGACGGAATTTTAACCCAAAGCGTTTTTTCTTTTTTCGGCAGCTCTTCTCTGCCGAGAGGCTCTATGTCTGTCAGCGGGCGCAAAGTTTCCACCATAATCTGAGGGTCTTTCTCATCGCGTACTGAAATCATGCCTTTTACAATTACTGGAGCGCTTTCCCTTATATATCCGCCGCTGACATCAAGCACTCTCTGAAAAGCGATAAGCTCAATAGAGCCTGTCGCGTCCTCAAGCTGAATGTAAGCCATAAGGCTATTGTTTTTTGTCGTTTTTGTTTTGGCGGATTCTATAACCCCCGCCACAGTGACAAACTGCCCGTCTTCAAAACTGACGGGTCCGCCTTCTTGCGAGAAATCCGACATAATGGCGCCTATCGGTACTGCTCCGGCTCTGCGCGCCAAAACCCGGTACTCGTCCATGGGGTGTCCGGACAGATACAGCCCTGTTGTTTCCTTTTCCATTGCCATTAGTTCGCGTGCGGAAAATTCGGGTATGTCCGGCAATTCCAACGCTCCGGAGGATTTTTCTTCCTCTTGCCCCATGGAGAACAAATCAAGTTGCCCTTCAACATTTTTGCGTATCGAATCGTTCACGCTTTCAAGCACCTTGTCTGCCACCCTCATAAGCTGACTTCTCTTGTATCCAAGGCTGTCAAAAGCACCGGCTCTTATAAGGCTTTCAAGCGCCCGCCTGTTTAGGTCTTTTCCGTAAAGCCTGCGGCAGAATTCATCAAAACTTTTAAATTTCCCGTTGTTTTCACGGTTTTCCATAAGAGCGTTTATAAATCCGCGCCCTATATTTTTGACAGCCGCCAGCCCAAAACGTATATTTTCTCCCGAAACGGTAAAGTCCGCTTCCGATTCGTTTATATCTGGAGGCAAAAGCTTTATCCCCAGTTCCCTGCACTCGGCTATATATTCGGCAACTTTGGAGGAGCTGTCCAGCACGGAAGAAAGAAGTGCTGCCATATATTCTTTAGGATAATGGCATTTCATGTACGCCGTTCGGTACGAAATTATGGCGTATGAAACCGCATGTGCCTTATTGAAAGCATAATTAGCAAAATCAAGTATTTCATCGTATATACTGCCCGCGACTTCTTCCGGAACGCCGTTTGCGACAGCTCCGGCTATACCGCGCTCTGCATCGCCGTAAATAAAAGCCTGCCTTTCCTTTATTATTTCCTTCTCTTTCTTTTTGGACATGGCACGTCTTATCATATCCGCCTGTCCAAGTGAAAATCCCGCAAGTTTTCTGAAAATTTCTATAACCTGTTCCTGATAGACTATGCAACCGTAAGTTATACCCAAAATGTCCCGAAGAAGCTCATGCTTATACCTGATTTTTTTAGGATCCGCACTGCATTCCAAAAACTTCGGTATGCTGTCCATCGGCCCTGGACGGTACAGCGCAATTACAGCGGTTATGTCTTCAATGGATCGAGGCTTAAGTCCGGTGCATACTGCAGTCATCCCGGTGCTTTCAAGCTGGAAGACTCCCGATGTTTTTCCCTGAGAGAGCATTTCAAATGTTGCAGGGTCATCGTCCGGTACTTTTGCAATGTCAAAATCCGGCATAAATTTTCGGACAAGCCGGGTAGCTCCTTCCAGAACAGTCAGGTTACGCAGCCCAAGAAAGTCCATCTTGAGAAGCCCGAGTTCCTCGAGCGTAGTCATGGTAAACTGACATACAACCGATTCGTCATTCTTTGCAAGGGGGACATATTCATACAGCGGTTTTCCCGATATTACAACTCCCGCCGCGTGCATTGACGCGTGGCGAGGCATACCCTCAAGTGCCTTTGCGGTGTCTATCAGCTCTTTTATTCGATTGTCGTTCTCATACATTTCTCTGAGCGGCTTTGAAAGTTTCAAGGCCTCATCCAGCGTTATGCCTGGTGCCATCGGAACCTGCTTTGCAACCGCATCGCATTCGGCATAGCTTATATTCAAAACCCGCCCGACATCCCGGATAACTGCACGGGCCGCCATAGTTCCGAAAGTCACAATCTGGGCCACATGGTCCGCTCCGTATTTGCGGTTTACATAGTCTATAACTTCTCCTCTGCGCTCCACGCAGAAGTCTATATCGATATCCGGCATTGAAATTCGCTCTGGATTTAAAAAACGTTCGAAAAATAGCCCGTATTTTACAGGATCGACATCAGTAATACCAAGGCAATAGGAAACCATGCTTCCCGCCGCGGAACCTCTGCCAGGACCGACCGGTATCCCCTGAGATTTTGCATGGTTTATAAAATCCGAGACTATAAGAAAATAATCCGTAAACCCCATCTTATGG
>JAAYWX010000070.1 GCA_012516225.1 Clostridiales bacterium | reverse complement strand
TCCCAATTATGAACGCCTTCTTTTTGCACGTCTGAAGCAAATAGCCGATGACCCGCAGGCGCCTATATCGCCATTTATAGACAGGAAAAAAGTGCTTTCGTTTTTAAATTCGCCCTCGGAATACGGCAAGCCGTGGTTCGGTCAGCTTATGGCAGCTCCGCAGCTTATGGCGTATATGATACAGATTAACTATTGGCTGAAGAAGTATAAACTTTATTAGGCGCGTCGGTATAGGGCAAAACAAAAACATTTATTTCAAAAAAACGGCAAAAAACAGGTTATAATTTTTGACAAGCTCGGTTCTTTCAGTTATAATAAATCAAATATTTCCATTATTCAGCATAAAAAGCCGGAGGCTGAGCATGTCGGAGATAATAAATTTAAGCGAAATAAACGAACACAAAGAACTGCTGGAACTACTTTACGATTCATACAGGCTTGTAGACCCCGAGAAGAAAAAAGTGATAGAATACCACAGAGGAAGTACTGCGGAAACCGCAGAAAGCTGTTTTTCCCGCTGGGGCAGGTCTCACCCCTGCGAAAACTGCGTTTCATACCATTCTCTGCAGAAAAGCAAGAGTATAGTCAAGCTTTTTGCCAATTCAGGCTGCATTGTAATAGTCCGCGCCATGCCGGTCGAAAGCGAAGAGCGTCCCCTTGTTCTTGAACTTATAAAGGATATTACAGACAGCCTCGTTTACGACTCCGGCGCAGGTCCTGACAGCCAGTACATTATTAACGCAGTTTCGGATTTGGACAATATGGTTGTCAAAGACCACCTGACATTGCTCTACAACCGCCGCTATCTGGACGACCGCCTGCCTGTGGAACTAAAAAACTCCGCTGCCCAAAAAACACCTCTTTCAGTTGTTTTTATTGATGTAGATGATTTCAAGCATATAAACGACACATACGGCCACGATACTGGAGACATCGTGCTTAAAGCCGTTGCCGAATCAATAAAAGGCTGCATAAGGAATGAATCCGACTGGGTGGCAAGATACGGAGGGGATGAATTTTTCGTATGCCTGAACGGGGCCGATGAGTCTGCCGCACTTGAGACCGCCAACAGGATACTCGGTGCTGTCGACGGAATATCTGTTCCTGTGAAAGACGGAAATATAAGCATAACTGTTTCCATAGGCATACATACAATGTCAAATCAGGAGCAGTCCGCAGCAAATATGCTTAAAACCGCTGACAATAATATGTACAAGTCAAAACACTGCGGCAAAAACTGCATAACATCAAGTTCCATATAATATTAAGTATTCCGCTTAAAAGGAGTGCAAAAATGAACACTATAGACAGCATTTTGGAATATAATAAAAATTTTGTGGAAAGCGGCGAATATCAATCATACCGTGCTGAAAAATACCCCGGTAAAAAGCTCGCCATTTTGTCCTGTATGGATACTCGCCTTACTCTCCTGCTGCCCGCCGCCCTCGGTTTAAAAAACGGAGACGTCAAAATAATAAAAAATGCCGGAGCGCTTGTGTCCCACCCTTATGGAAGCGTTATGAGAAGCCTTCTCGTCTGCGTTTATGAGCTTGGCGTAGAAACTATACTTGTCATCGGCCATTATGACTGCGGAATGCAGAATCTCAGTAGCGAGAAAATAACCGCCAAAATGATTGAGGCGGGCATAAGTGAGGAAGCCATACAAAAGGTAAAGTCGGAAATCGATTATGACAAATGGCTTTCAGGCTTTGGAAACGTTGAACAGTCCGTCAAGGATACAGTTGAGCAAATCAAAAATCACCCTCTGATTCCTCCTAAAATAAATGTTGTCGGACTTGTTATGGATCCCGAAACCGGAAGACTCAATAAAATTGAGCATTAAATCAGCAGTATTACGCTTTATATTATATCTTTCGGCCTCATGCATTATCATGCATGAGGCTTTTTAAAGTCAATGTTTCTTGCCAACACATATAATGAATTGGAGCGGTCACGGTGCTTGCCCGCATACGCGCAGAATCCCTCGGAAACGGAGGAATAAAAATATGTCAGATTGTAAAAACATTCTGAATGAAGATGAACAGGCAAAGGAAAAATGTACAGCCATAGCATATCAGGCCGCCGAAGTATCAGTCCCCGTCACCGTAAGGCCAAAGGCCATTACGGGAGCCGTAAACACCTTCTGCTGCGGGGAACCGACGATTAAACCCTGTCCTCCTAAGATAATCTGTGATACAAAGCAAGGAACCTGCAGTTTTATACTGACCCAGCTAATCTGCATTGAAGTCGCTATAGAATTTTCGGCCGAAGCTTTTGCGGGCTGTCCTTTTGTGCAGTGCGGGGAAGTTTCCGAAGATATGTGC
>JAAYWX010000001.1 GCA_012516225.1 Clostridiales bacterium | reverse complement strand
TTTCCGGCCGGCAGCCGCCCATTGGTCGACGCAGTCGGCCATCGGGCTGGACGGGGTAATGGGGTAAATGCCCGCAACTTCCGTAAACGCATACGATACATGGGCGGCCGCCGTGTTGCCGTCCATCGTCTTCTTGGGTCTCATTATAATGAATTTCCTCCTTGTTCTGCTATAAATTTATATTTTTTACTTTTGCAAAATTTCCCGGGGAAAACTCGCAAACGGAGTGTTCCCGGGAAATAGCAGACAAAACTACCAAAATTGCAATTTTCCTTTAATACAGGGTGATTTTAAAGGCAATATGTGCCTCTCTTCAGGTAAACACCTTTACCCTCGGCGGTAATGCGATGATTTTCAACAACTTTATTCCCGCGAAGATAGACTTTATCCACACGCCCGATGGTTTTATATCCCTCATAAGGAGAATAGTCAGTGTTATATGCCTGAGTTTCTGCGCTAATAATCCCTTCCGCATCCGGATCAAAAACCACTATGTCAGCATCGCACCCTGCGGCAATGCGGCCTTTGCGCGGGTACAGTCCATACAGTTTGGCCGGATTTTCGGAAAGCAGGCGGCACATTTGAGTTAATATTATTTTATTTTCCTTTACTCCATAAGTATGGAGAAGCACTGCCCTGTCTTCAACTCCCGGCATTCCGCAAGGCACAGTTGTAAAATCGTGTTCCCCTGCCATTTTTTGTTTCATTGTGAAGCTGCAATGGTCTGTAGATATTGTCTGTATACGGTCATCGGATATGGCAACCCAGAGGCAATCCCTGTCATCTTTTTTTCTGAGGGGAGGAGAAATCATATACTTTAACCCTTCCGGGGATGGAAGACTGTAAAGAGATTCGTCAAGAAGGAGATACTGCATGCAGGTTTCAACATATACCTTCTGCCCGCGTTCTCTTGCCCTGTAAATTTCCTCATAGGCTGCTTTGGAACTCAGATGGACGATTATGATAGGAGATTCGGCAAGCTCAGCAATGCGAAGCAAGCGGTTTACTGCCTCCGCCTCTGCCTGAACCGGGCGGGAAAAAGGATGACCGAGCGTGCCAGTATGCCCCATTTTCTTTTGCTCTTGGGCAAGAGCTTTGATAAGCCCGCTGTTTTCGCAGTGTACACCGGTAATGCCGCCAACTTCTTTCAGCCGTTTTAATATCTCGTAAATTTCTTTATCATTTACTATCATATCGTCATAGGTCATATAAAGCTTCAAAGAGGTGACGCCTAAATCTATCATGTCTTGAATTTCAGCTCGTGCTTCTTCGGTCCAGTCAGACATAGCCATATGAAATCCATAATCGCAGGAAGATTTGCCTTCCGCCTTTTTAAGCCAGTTCGCAAATGCCATGTTCAAACTCTCACCGCGATACTGGGTGGCAAAATCTATTACTGTCGTTGTCCCGCCAAGCAGTGCCGCACGGCTTCCGCTGACAAAATCATCGGCAGTAACGGTTCCTGAAACAGGCAGATCAAAATGCGTGTGCGCGTCGATAAACCCCGGGAACAGCAACTTGTTTTGCACATCCACTACCTGTGTGCCGGCATCGGATAGATTCTCTCCCGTTTCAAGGATTTTTTCGTCTTCGATCAGGACATCCATAAGCCGGACGCCATCGCCGCTGACTACGGTTCCGCCTTTTAACAGAGTTCTCATTTTTTTATCCCTTCTTTACCAAATCGTTATTTCATGCTTCAAGCCGCTTTGACCGTACTATATCTTTTGCGGATGAAGTCATATAAGACGGGTTTTACAAGAAAAATTTTGCTATTTTTGCAATCTTGAACTAAAATTAGCCGTTTGTAATATTTTACAAATTATATGAGGGTATACTGCCTTATATCGTCATAATAGCACTATGCGAATGTATATTCAAGCCAAAATCAAAAAATTTTTTAGATATCAAAAATTTTTTTGATTTTCCTCTTGAATATCTTTTTTTTTATGCTATTATAAAAAAGAGGACATCATAATACATAACCTTGATATGGTTTGGAGATGATTTTTTGGGGAATATGCTTGAAACTTTAATAAGTATAGCAGATGGGCTTGCAAAACAATTCGGACAAAACTGTGAAGTGGCCATTCACGACTTATCCAGAGATCTTGAAAATACTATAGCCTATATCGTAAACGGTCATGTTACTCACAGACACGCCGGCAGCGGTAGCGGTACATCTAAAATTGTTTTGGAAACAATGCACAGAGATCCATCGGCTATTAAGGATCAACTTGGATATATGACGCGTACACCTGACGGAAGGATTTTAAAGTCCAGCACTATTTTTGTCAGAGATGATAGCGGCAGCATACGGTATATTTTCTCCATAAATTACGATATAACCGCTCTTCTGGCTGTCGACAACGCACTTAAGGATCTTGTAACGGCGGAAGCTCCGCAGTCGTTAGAACAGCCAGAGCAGATAGTTAACAATGTGAATGATCTTCTTGACAATCTTATAAGACAATCGGTTGCACTGGTGGGAAAGCCAGTCGCTCTTATGACAAAAGAGGACAAAATAAAAGCGATACAGTTTTTGAATGACGCTGGAGCGTTTCTTATTAC
The DNA here is from genome assembly GCA_012516225.1 of Clostridiales bacterium. GTDB lineage: Bacteria > Bacillota > Clostridia > Oscillospirales > Oscillospiraceae > UBA2658. Next base: position 2,633 of record JAAYWX010000001.1, on the reverse strand, counting down.
AAAATCCGGAAATAAAGTTTCGGAATATTTTGGAATTTCAAAGTTCACTTTATACAGCTATATAAATGAAGGCAAAGACGAAATTAAAGACGAAAACACATAAAATGAAGGGGGGATTGCCGAGGTTTGCCGGCTGCCCGGCGAATTCGAGGCGGAAAACATGGAAAAAGAAATCCTGTGGGCGGAAAACAAGTTGCCGAAGACAAAGGATGAACATCTGCGGGTAATGGCACTGGAAGAAGTTGCAATGGCAAGACGCTTTCACGAAAGTTTTCCTCAGTATGAAAAGACTCCTTTGGCAAAACTTGATAAAATGGCGGAATACCTCGGGGTAAAGGAGCTTTATGTAAAAGACGAGTCATACCGCTTTAATCTCAATGCCTTTAAAGTTCTTGGCGGTTCCTTTGCAATGGCAAAATTTATAGCAAAGAAAACCGGCAGGCATATTTCCGAGATGACCTATGATTTTCTGATTTCGGACAAACTGAAAGAGGAATTCGGACAAGCGACGTTTTTTACGGCAACGGACGGAAATCACGGCAGGGGAGTTGCTTGGGCTGCCAATAAATTGCGCCAGAAGGCTGTCGTATTCATGCCGAAAGGTTCTACGCAGGCAAGACTGAACAATATTTTGAAGGAAAACGCCATAGCTACAATTGAGGAATGCAACTATGACGAGTGTGTCAGAATGGCTGCCGCGGCCGCCGCAAAAACGCCGAACGGAGTTGTTGTCCAAGATACTGCGTGGGACGGATATGAAGAGATTCCTTCGTGGATTATGCAGGGATACGGGACAATGGCAATGGAGGCCGACGAGCAGATGAAGGAATACGGATGCGACAGGCCAACGCATGTTTTTGTTCAGGCGGGAGTAGGTTCTCTTGCCGGAGCGGTGCAGGGGTATTTTGCAAACCGTTATCCCGATAACCCGCCTGTAACGGTTGTCGTTGAAGCTGCTGCCGCCGCATGCCTCTTTAAAAGCGCCGCTGCGGGCGATGGGGAAATCAGAATAGTTGACGGGGATCTGCAGACAATTATGGCAGGACTGGCATGCGGTGAACCGAATACCATATCTTGGGACATCCTCAAAAACCATGTGACAGTTTTTGTGTCGTGCCCCGATTGGGTTGCGTCAAAAGGAATGCGCATGCTCGCCGCACCGATAAAGGGTGACCCGCTGGTTATTTCGGGAGAATCGGGGGCCGTTCCGATGGGCCTCGTGGCCGCAATCATGAAAGATGAAAAATATCAGGCACTGCGTGATACTATCGGCCTTGACGCTAATTCGAGGGTGCTTTTGTTCTCAACCGAAGGAGATACAGATCCCGACCGCTACAAATCTATTGTGTGGGAAGGCAAAGAAGAATAATCCGCAAAAAAATATATATAAAAGGAGTGTTGAACCGTGGATTTTGAAAAAATCAAGGAAAGAGCCGCTTATTATGAAAAGGACATGACAAAATTCCTGCGTGATTTGGTAAAAATACCAGGAGAAAGCGCAGGAGAAGAAGGGCACATCAACAGAATAGCGGAAGAAATGAAGAAAGTCGGATTTGACAAAGTGGAAATAGACCCTATGGGAAATGTTCTTGGCTATATGGGTACAGGAAAAACTCTTATAGGATATGACGCACATATTGACACCGTCGGCATAGGCAACATTGAAAACTGGCAGTTTGACCCCTATGAAGGTTTTGAATCCGAAACAGAAATCGGCGGCCGCGGCACATCGGATCAGCTTGGCGGCATAGTTTCGGCTGTTTACGGCGCAAAAATCATGAAGGATTTAGGGCTTCTGAGCGATAAGTACACCGTTCTGGTTACAGGTACGGTTCAGGAAGAAGACTGCGACGGACTTTGCTGGCAATATATTATTAACGAGGACAAAGTTAAGCCCGAATTTGTGGTTATTACAGAGCCTACAGACGGAAATATTTATCGCGGTCAGCGCGGGCGCATGGAAATCAGAGTTGATGTAGCGGGCGTATCCTGCCACGGTTCAGCTCCGGAGCGCGGTGATAACGCGATTTACAAAATGGCAGATATCCTTCAGGAAGTACGCGCTCTCAACGACAAACTGCACTATGACCCCTTCCTTGGAAAAGGAACGCTTGCCGTTTCCGAGATATTTTTCACATCTCCTTCACGCTGTGCCGTTGCGGATAGCTGCTCTATTTCAATAGACAGACGCCTTACCAATGGAGACACTTACCAGAGCGCGCTCAAAGAGATAGAAGAGCTTCCTTCCGTTAAGAAATATAACGCAAAAGTCAGCATGTATTCTTATGAAAGACCGAGCTATAAGGGACTTGTGTATCCCACCGACTGCTATTTCCCTACTTGGGTAATACCAGAGGATCATCCCGCAACTCTTGCAACAGTGGAAGCTTACAAGGGAATGTTCGGCGAGCCTGTGGTTGACAAATGGACATTCTCAACAAACGGTGTTTCTATTATGGGACGCTTCGGCATACCGTGCATTGGATTCGGACCCGGAAAAGAGGCGCAGGCCCATGCACCCAATGAGAAGACATGGAAGGCAGACCTTGTAAAGTGCGCTGCTGTGTATGCCGCAATTCCGACTCTTTACTGCAAATAAAATATAAAATAATAAAAAATAAAAAAATTATATG
>JAAYWX010000069.1 GCA_012516225.1 Clostridiales bacterium | reverse complement strand
TATCGACCCTTACAGTGCGCAGGAATGAGGTGTGCTTATGGTATGTGAGCATAATCATCTGCTTGACGTGCAGAATTTGTCCGTTTCATTCAGAATGTACGAAAACGGGCTGGAGCAAAAAGAACTGAAAGTAATATCCGATCTCAGCGTTTCCGTAGATCGCGGCGAAATTCTTGCAATAGCGGGTTCAAGCGGTTCCGGAAAAAGCCTTCTTGCCCATGCCGTCCTTGGGATCCTTCCCAAAAATGCGGCTGTACAAGGAACAATGCTATATGATGGGAAAGCGATGACTCCGGAGTATCAGGAAAGACTTAGGGGAAAGCAGATAGCGCTTGTTCCCCAGTCTGTTACATACCTTGATCCGCTTATGCGTGTTGAAAGTCAGGTCTTGGGTGCCGGAGGCAAAAAGTCTAAGGAAAAAAGGTCAGCGCTGAAAAACGTTTTCGGCAGACTACAGCTTGACAGTCAGGCAGGCAGAATGTACCCCTATCAGCTTTCCGGCGGAATGGCAAGACGTGTTCTTGTTTCCACCGCTGTTCTAAGCAATGCCGATCTTATTATTGCCGATGAGCCTACTCCCGGAATGCAGACTCAGCAGGCAATTGAAACTCTGAAAATTTTCAGAGAGCTTGCCGACGAGGGCAAAGGCATACTGCTCATAACTCACGATATTGACCTTGCACTCAATTTTGCCGACAAAATTGCTGTATTTTATGCCGGTACTACTCTGGAGCTGACCCCTTCAAAAGACTTTCTTGCAGGCGAGGACTTTCTTAGGCATCCTTACAGCAAGGCGCTTTGGCGGGCAATGCCTCAAAACGGGTTTCTGCCGCTTGAAGGTACACAACCTTACGCAGAAAGTCTGCCGGAAGGCTGCCTGTTTTCCCCACGCTGTGCAATGTGCGATGCGCGATGCCGAAACGGTATCCCCGAAATGCGGGAACTTAGAGGCGGCTTTGTGAGGTGTTTTAATGCGACTTGAAGCTAAAAATGTTTCCTTCGGTTATGTTTCCGGAGAAAAGAGAATACTTAATAACGTCAGCGCCTGTTTTGACGAGGGTGAAAGAGTCGGTATAGTAGGACCAAGCGGATATGGAAAAAGCACTCTTGCAAAGCTACTTGCCGGATACCTATGCCCTTTATCAGGAGAAATACTTTTGGATGGAAAGCCCTTGCCGGACAAGGGTGTTTGTCCAGTTCAGCTTATATATCCGCACCCCGAAAAAGCCATAAATCCAAGATGGAGGATGCGCCGGGTACTTGAAGAATCCGGCTCGCTTGACGATAATATGCTTGAGAAACTGGGTATAGAGAAACAGTGGCTAACACGTTTTCCCCGTGAACTGTCTGGTGGAGAACTGCAGCGTTTCTGCGTTGCCAGATCACTGTTTCCGGGTACGCGCTTTCTGATAGCAGATGAAATGAGCACTATGTTGGACGTAATTACACAGGCACAGCTCTGGAATGTGGTTCTTGAAGAGGCGGATAAACGTAATATGGGTCTCATAGTAGTTACGCACAACCCTAATCTTGCCGAAAAAGTATGTACTCGTATAATAGATCTCGGATCTGTCAATAACGTCTGAAAGCCATTAAAAAATCTTTCCCTGCAAAACGCGTCTTGCTTTGCAGGGAAAGATTTCATTTGTCTGGACTTCCAGCAAAACTGCACTCCAAACCGCTTAAAATGCCAAGGTTTTTTGTGTCTGTACGGAAAATTTTTATAGCTATCGGCAGAATGGCGGGATATAATCATATCATATACTTGCAGAATCCGTAATGTAAAGATTTCGTCCCCAAGGCAGCAGGAGGGTTGCGTATGAGTTTTGAAAGGATTAAATCCGGAATAGAAAGCATGGATGTTCTTCTGGATAATATCCGGCTCGGAGACAATGTGGTAATGCAGGTTACCTGTCTTGACGACTTCAGAAGAATTTCAAAAGCTTTTGCCAAACAGGCCGTTATTGACGGCAGAAACATAAACTACATTCGCTTTTCCAAACACGAACCGATACTGGATCCGCAGGAAGGACTGAAAATCTATACGCTTAATCCAGCTCTGGGATTTGAGCTTTTTACGATTCAGGTGCACGATATAATCGAAAAGGAAGGTCAAAAGGCCTTTTATGTCTTTGACTGTCTTTCCGATCTGCAGGTTGCATGGTCAACCGACCTTATGATGGGCAACTTCTTCTGCGTAACCTGTCCTTATCTCTTTGAGCTTGATACGGTTGCGTATTTCCCTATTCTTCGCGGTCACCATGATTATACCACCATAGCAAGAATACAGGAAACCACTCAATTGCTCCTTGACATCCATTCAAGTGAAAAAGACGTTTATCTGCATCCTATTAAAGTCTGGAACCGTTATTCTTCGGAAATGTATCTCCCTCACAAGCTAAATTCTCAAGGTGAATTTGAGCCTCTGGTAAACGCCGTTGATCTTGCGGACTATTATCAGATTATTCACTTGGAGCAGGAAATCCAGTCTGAACTGAATATGGACAGCTATGAGCGCTTTTTTGAAAACGCAAAGGCCGAATTTTACAACGGGGATATCAGCGACTGGACTCTTAACAAAATAAGCCGCAGCATGATGACGCATGACCGCAAAATAGCCTCAATGATAAAGGAGGAATTTTCTCCGGAGGACTTTTTCTTTATTAAAAGGAGAATGATAGGAACAGGTACCATAGGCGGTAAAGCCTGCGGAATGCTACTTGCACGAAAGATGATAGAAAACTATCTCCCCGAATGCGCAAAGTATATGGAACCTCACGATTCTTTTTATATAGGAACGGATGTATTCTATTCCTACATTGTCGAAAACAAATTATGGAGTCTGCGGATACGCCAGCGAAAGTCAGAAAATTATTTTGAGCTTGGAGATGAGCTCTCAAAAGCCATATTAAAAGGAAAGTTCCCTCAGGCTATAAGGGACCAGTTCAGAAGAGTGCTCGAATATTTCGGACAGATTCCCATTATAGTACGTTCCAGTAGCTTTCTTGAAGACGGCTTCGGCAACGCCTTTGCCGGAAAATATGAGTCGGTATTCTGCCCAAACGGATTAGGTCCCGAAGAAAGGCTGGAGCAGTTCGAAGATGCCGTACGCCGTGTATATGCCAGTACTATGGACAGGTCCGCTTTGGAATACCGCCGGAAAAAAGGCTTGGCGGCGGCGGAAGAGCAGATGGCTATTCTCGTTCAGCGGGTGAGCGGTACAAAATTCGGAGATTATTTTATGCCTTGTGCTGCAGGTGTCGGTTTTTCCTACAGCTTATATCGCTGGAGCGATGAAATAAGTGCAGATGCGGGACTCCTCAGACTTGTCGCAGGGCTTGGCACAAGGGCCGTCAACAGAACAACAGCGGACTACCCAAGGCT
>JAAYWX010000068.1 GCA_012516225.1 Clostridiales bacterium | reverse complement strand
TGGCAGCATATTCCTTTTTGAATTTTTCTATGTACTGTTCAAGGCTTGCTATAACAGCCGTTGCCTCTGCTATCTGTTTTTCAAGCTGAGCCTTCTTTTCTTCAAGCTCGGCTTTGGTAGCTTTCTGTTCCTCCTGAGTCGCCTCATATTCCGCCTTGACTTTTTCTACCTTTTCTCTTGCGGCAATATATGCATCCTCAAGTTCCTTATCATATTTCATAATTTCAGAGATGGAATCTATTCTTGAAAGCAAATCTGAAAAGTCACTTGCCTGAAATAGTATAGCGAAATATGTAAGACTGCCGCTTTCCTCCATTGCCCGCATACGTACTCGCAAAGCTTCTTTCTGTTTTTCTTCGTTGGCTTTTGCTTCTTCAAGCTCCTGAGCTTTCTGTTCAATCAGCTTGTCATAAAGTGCAATCTGTTCATCGATAAGTTCAATTTCCTGCCGTGCCAGTTCATTCTGTTCGTCCAGCGCGGTTTTCTTTTCGATGGCCGAATTCATCTGACCTTGCAAATCTGAAATTTTGGACTGCAGATTCTTTTTCTGCTGCTGTATTGCGGCCTGCTGGTTTTTCAGAGCATTGATTTCAGACTGTGAAACAGCCAAGGCACTTCCCACTGCTCCAAGGAGCAACGAAGCAATCAGCGCTGCAACCAGCACTATACATACCGTTGACAATAGCTTTTTCCTTTTTTGCATAGATACCTCCCGTACGCTTTTGCGCGATTATGGTAAAACTAATCTGCATAAACCAAAACGCAGAGTTTTCAGTTCAATTTTAAAGACTGCCCGGTAGCGAAAAATGCCGAATCAGACTTTCAGATAGTTTCGGATTGCTATGGTACCTCCGAAGGCTCCTACAACAAGCCCTACCCCAAGGAAAACAAGTCCGACAGGCAACGAGAGCGACTCAAACGAAAGAACGCTTACATAAGTTCCCGCTATGCTTGTCATAATTTTTCCGGTTATCAGAGTATAGATGCCCCACTGGAGAAGAAACGCAATCCCGGCGCCGATAATTCCAAGAACAAGCCCTTCAATTATAAACGGCGTGCGGATAAAGCTGTTTGTCGCACCACCCATCTTCATGATAGCAATTTCTTCTCTGCGGCCGAATGTAGTAAGCTTTATCGTATTTGACATGATGAATACTGAAACTATGAACAGGATTACAATAAGCACAAGTGAAACCGCTCCTACAATATTTCTTACCGTAACCAGTCCTTTTGCAATCTCAAGCTGCGCGCTGACATCGGCAATACCCGTAATTTTTTCGAGTTGTGCTTTTGTTTCCTGCATAAGGCTTATATCATCAAGGTAGATTATATATCTGTCCCTGAACACTTTTTCATCAATGCTTTCAAAGATAGCGCTGTTTTCGTACCCTTTTTTGAATTTTTCCATTGCTTCTTTGCGGGTAACAAATTCGACCTTGCTGATGTTGTCTACTGCCATAATTTTGCTTTCAAGTGCCCTTGCCTGCGATTCCGTATAATTTTCATTAACGAAGGCAAGCATTTCATTTTCGCTTTCAAGCTTGTTTATCATCGCATCTATATTTACGGCAAGTAGCGAGAAACTGCCCATAATGATAAGGCAGGCAGTAATTATTGTAACAGACGCAAACGACATGAAGCCATGCACCGATATGCTTTTAAATCCTTCTTTAAACAGATATCCAAATTTATTCATGAATCCCATAACTGTAATACCCATCCATTCCGTCGCTTACTATTGAGCCCTTGTCTATCGCGACAACTCGCTTTGAAAAAGAGTTGACCAGTTCTTTCTCATGTGTTACGACGAGGACTGTGGTTCCCAGTTCATTAATCTTCTCAAGCAAGAGCATAAGTTCGAGACTTTTAACCGGGTCAAGGTTTCCCGTAGGCTCATCTGCGATAATG
>JAAYWX010000005.1 GCA_012516225.1 Clostridiales bacterium | reverse complement strand
CTTCCAATGAAAACAGCGCTGCAACCGGGCAGGACGCAGATTTATCGCCTTCTCAGGCTGCCATAACCAAAAATTCGTACAGCGACGAAAACATAAAGATTTCAATAACAAAATATCGCAAATATGATACTGACATATACGTTGCTGACATTTCATTGTCAAGCGCGGAATACTTAAAAACCGCCTTTGCTGACGGTGTTTTCGGAAAAAACATAAAAAAGCAGACCTCTGAAATTGCTTCTGAAAATAATGCAATCCTCGCCGTAAACGGAGATTTTTATGGTGTCCAAAACAGCGGCTATGTCATTCGCAACGGCGTTCTATACAGAGAAACCCCAAGGAGCGGAGCTCAGGAAGATCTTGCAATATATAAAGACGGTACTTTTCAGATTATATCGGAAGGTTCAATCACTGCATCAGATCTCATACAGGACGGAGCTGTGCATGTACTCTCATTCGGTCCCGGACTGATTGAAAACGGCAAAATATCAGTATCAAGTAAAGATGAAGTTGATAAGGCTAAGGCAAGCAATCCGAGAACAGCCATCGGTCAAATAGAGGCCCTGCACTACGTTTTTGTAGTTTCGGACGGACGCACTGAGGAAAGCGCGGGGCTTACCCTTCTTCAGCTTGCCGAATTTATGCAGGATCTGGGCGTTGAAACCGCATACAACCTTGATGGGGGAGGCTCGTCGACAATGGTTTTTGATGGTAGTGTTGTAAATAACCCCACTTCAACCGGAAGCATAATTAAAGAAAGGAGCGTGAGCGATATTGTCTTTATCGGATACTAAAGCTAAAAAACTGCAGACTGGAAGAATAGCCATAATATATCTTTGCGTATCTATGTTTTGCGGCATGTTCAGTGCCATTTATGAGCACTTCAGCCATGGGGTATATTCCGACTTCATGGTATATCTTTTTATGTTTCCACTTGCTGGAGGGACACTGCCGTTTACCGCAATAGGCCTCATAAATAAGCTTCCTTTCCCCACACCCGCGGCTAAAAGGAGCTATAATTCCGGTATAGCATCATTTACGACGGGAAGCTGTATAAAAGGTATACTTGATATTTACGGAACGTCATCCGGATATACTTCGGTTTACTGGGTCGCCGGCGTTTTGCTTGTATGTGCCGGACTGTCCTCATATATCTGTCAGATTTATAGCCGGGTCAAAAATTAAACAAACAAAAAGAGCGTGAAGGCATTTCCTTCACGCTCTTTTTGTTTTATCGCAAGGCTCTGAACCGTATAACTTCCCTGCTTTCATCTGCCTTAATTTTTCCTGTCATTTCAAGGTGGCGGAGATGACTCAAACATTCACCTACCGCGAACCATTTCTGGCTTATCGGAAAATCGTCCCACGAACCGCAGCGGATTTTCCATGTCATTTTCCCGGCTATATCGTAAGCGGAAGAGTCGGGATAGCCTATAACCGCGTTCAGACACTCTTCCAGCCGTCTTTCATGATGTTCAATCAGCTGTGCTGTCCTTTCATGGAAGTTTCCCGTTTCCCTGTGTCCCGGAAGAGCAAGGCGTACATCGTATCTGTCAATCATTTTCAGGCTGTTTAGATAATCTCCGAGAGAATCCTCAACAAAATGCCAGAGAGTAATGTTAGGCGAAATATCGAAAAGAACATGGTCGCCTGTAAACATTGTTTTCTGTTCTTCCATCCAAAAGCACATATGTGCAGGCGTATGCCCGGGAGTTCTCACAGCTTTGAGCGTATATTCCCCGTATGTGAACTCATCCCCGTCATCTATCGGCAGATAGTCCTCAAATTCTATATCGGAAGCCATACTGCGAGGGGCAGCATCATCCAGATATTTTTCGATTATTTCAGAAGGAAAGCCAGAACGCCGCACTTTTATGTTGTCCATCCGCCACAGCATTGTCCTCGTTTCGCCGTACATCCACGGAATTTCTTCCCTGCTTATAAAAATTCTTGTTCCGGGAACGGCAATATCCGGTGCAAGACCTGTATGGTCGGAATGCAGATGTGTTAAAACTATGTCCGTGTTTTCCATGTCTATCCCGAGGTCTTTCAGTCCACTTTCAAGCGATCCCCTGCACTCCCGGGTTCTGAATCCCGTATCCACTATCAGGTTCCGGCGCTCCCCTTTTATCACATAACTGTTGAGTGTTTTCAAAGGGCTGTCAGGAAGGTTCACCCGTATTCTGTAAATGTTCTTCATTAATTCTTCCGGCATTACGTTCTTCTCCTAAAATTAAAAAATCGAACCGAAAAGCTATGCCAAGCCATTAAAATTGTTTAAAAACCTAAAAATAATGGCAGCAACTTCACATCTTTTCGCACTGTCCTGAGGACAAAGAGTGTTCTCGGTACGCCCCGTAATAAGGCCGTTCCCCACAGCCCATGCAAGCGCATCCTTTGCCCATGGAGAAACTTTTCCTCTGTCACTGTAATTATAAAGTACGCTTTCGCTGAACGCCCCGTCCGTTAGGTTATATAGATTTGCATATCTATATAGGAAAACGGCCATCTGTTCTCTCGTTACATTGCCTTCCGGGGAAAATACGCCGTTTCCGGTTCCGCTGACTATTCCCGTAGCCGCACCCCATCCACAGGGTTGCGCATACCATGCGTTCCCGTCCACGTCAGAAAACATATTAGGAAAACCGCTGATATTCTCGCCGCTCATACGGCTCAACACCGTAACGAACATAGCACGCGTCATATTAATCTCCGGCATAAACCTGCTGCTCGTCACTCCAGTAAACAACTTCTGGTTTACGCAGTATTTAATGCTCTCTTCCGCCCAATGCCCTTTAATATCAGGGAAGGCATCCCCTACGTCCCCGAAATCATAAGCTTCCATAACTTGTATAAAATTCTTAATATTAAGGCATCCGTATCCGTATGAAGTGTCATATCCTTTCGTACCCCGGTCAATTGCCGACTGCCGCAGGATCGCCTCAAAATCCTGATAATCTGCAAACGGTGCATACTGCTTCAGTATAACCGCAGCCACCGTTGCATGGGGAGTCGAATAGGATGTACCGTTTCCGTTAAATTCATATGAGTTATATGAAGTGTTTTTAAGCCCCACCAGACCGACTCCCGGAGCCACTACATATACCGAACTGTTTTTCTGCGAAAAACTTGCAACCTGCCCGCTCTGATTTATAGATCCTACGCCAACAACACAGTCATAAGCGGCCGGATAATTAAGCTGCGATGTTCCGCTGTTTCCTACCGCGGAAACAATGATGACCCCTTTGCCCGCAGCATATTCAACAGCATCCTTCATGCTCTGCATATCGGCGGTCATTCCGAGACTGAGGTTTATCACGTCGCAGTCATAAACATCAACGGCGTCATAGACAGCCGAAACAATATAAGAGGCGTTTGTTTCAACACTTTTTCCGAAGCATTTTATAGGAACAATGGTCGCGCCCGTACACAATCCAGCAACGCCGATGCCGTTGTTTCTTGCTGCGCCCAGAACTCCACTGACAAAGGTGCCGTGCCCCATCTCATCGGTAACATCATGGGAACCGTTGATTTTGTTCAGTCCCTTGTCAAAAACAGTCCCGTCAAAGTCCTCATGCAGCGAGTTGACTCCGCTGTCTATAACCGCTACTCTGACACCTTCCCCGTTATATCCTTTTTCCCACGCATAATCCGCCTCAAGGTTTCCTATGCTCCATTCCTTTGAGGCATATGTATCGTTAGGCAGAGCGGAAAGGGTAACCATGCAGTCCGGTTCATAATACTCAACCATGTCGCCAAGTTCGGCAATTTCCGACAAGGTATCGGCATGATAAATTCCAGCCTCTCCGCATACCTCACGCAGTCCCATATCCAATGCCATAAGAGAGGCGGAGTTTTCTTTAGTTTCTTTCAGTTTAACTATGTATCCGCCTGCGCTGTTCTCCGCACTTTGATTGCCCGAAGAAGCGTAGCAGGGCTGAAAAACTGAGAACAGAAGAGCTGCCGCCAGTATAACACATATTCTTTTCATTTCCCACACTCCTTGCCCTGTTTTCTTTTTCAGAACATTATTCAGCGCCCGTGCTCGTTCAGAAATTCTTTAATATATTTTATCTGGACACCGACGCTTTCTTTAGACGGACCGCCTGCGGCATTTCTCTTTGCTACACAGGTTTCCAGTGAAATAGCCTCGTAAACGTCCCCGTCAAAAGCCGTAGAGAAGCTTTTATATTCATCCGGTCCGAGAGTTTCAAGCGTTTTCCCTGTTTCAATGCAATAGTTTACCAGCCTGCCCACAACCGTATATGCGTCGCGGAATGGCAGCCCTTTTTTTACGAGATAATCCGCGCAATCCGTCGCATTGATAAATCCTTTTCCCGCAGCAGTACGCATATTTTCAGTGTTCAGCCGCATAGTATTCAGCATGGCCGTAAATACCGGCAGACACTTTTTAATAGTGTCTATCGCATCTAACAGCGGCTCTTTATCCTCATGAATATCCTTATTGTAGGCAAGCGGCAAAGCCTTCATAACCGACAGAAGCGTCATCAGGTCTCCGTAAACTCGGCCCGTTTTGCCGCGAACCAACTCCGCAATGTCGGGGTTTTTCTTCTGCGGCATTATAGACGAGCCTGTGGAATAGGCATCATCAAGCTCGATGAATTTAAACTCCCATGAACACCACAGTATTATTTCCTCCGAAAAGCGGGAAAGATGCATCATCAGTATAGATATGTCGTTAAGGAACTCGATGGCAAAATCCCGATCCGAAACCCCGTCAAGTCTGTTTTGCGTAATTCTTGCAAATCCAAGCTCTTTTGCCGTAAACTCTCTGTCTATAGGATAGGTCGTAGATGTCAGCGCTCCGCTTCCGAGCGGACATTCGTCCATTCTGTTAAGGCAGTCTTCCAGACGCGTAACGTCACGCCCGAGCATATTGGCATATGCCATCATGTAGTGGGCAAAGGTGGTCGGCTGGGCCCTCTGAAGATGCGTATATGCGGGCATAATCACGTCCGTATTTTTCTCCGCAATATTTACAAGCGTTTCAATCAATTCAAGCACAAGCTCCTTTATCTCCACTATCTCCCGTTTGAGATAAAGTCTTATGTCCAGTGCGACTTGGTCGTTGCGGCTTCTTGCCGTATGAAGGCGTTTGCCGGCATCCCCTATTCTCCGGGTAAGCTCGCCTTCGATCGCCATATGCACATCTTCCGCATCGCTGCCGAAAGGCAGCCTGCCCTCCTCTATATCGGCAAGAATCGCTTTGAGTCCTTCGGCTATCAGCTTTGCGTCCTCTTCGGATATAATCCCCTGCTTTGCAAGCATTGCCGAATGTGCAATACTTCCCGTTATGTCTTCCCTGTACATTCTGAAATCAAATCCGATGCTTGCGTTCAGTTCATCCACAAGCACATCCGTATTTTTGTCAAATCTTCCTGCCCAAAGTTTCATATTTCTGCTTACCTTTCAGTGTAGTATTAAAATACGCCTTAGTTTGCGCGGAAAGCTTTTATTTGACGATTTGAGGGCGCTGCCGGTCAGAACAGCGGAGCGAAAACCCTCAGGAATGAATCTATCAGCTTCCCCGTCACTCTGCGGTATTTCCCCTGTTTGCGCTCCCCTATTTTTACCTCATGCGAAATTTCAAACGTCTTCAGCGCGGCTTTTTTAAGTTCCTGCACCGCACTGTTTTCATACATAACAACGCCGCATTCAAAGTGCAGGTAAAGGCTGCGGTAATCCATATTGATTGTCCCTACAACAGCTATCTTGTCATCGCTGACATAGCTTTTCGCATGGATAAAACCGGGAGTATATTCGTAAATCCTTACTCCCGCTTCAAGCAAGGGCCCGTAATATGAACGTGACAGGCGGTAGGCCACTTTTTTGTCCGGTATTCCGGGAAGAACCATGCGTACGTCCACTCCTCGCTTTGCCGCCGCGCAAAGCGCTATGTTAAGCTCATCGATTATCGCAAGATATGGGGTAAATATATACACATAGTCTTTTGCCTGAGCGAGAATGTCAAGATATACATTTACGGAAACGGTTTCTCCGTCAAGCGGCGAATCGCAGAAGGGCTGGACAAAGCCATCACTGTGAAATTCGGCGTGTCTTTCCGCATTCGGCTTAAATACTGTAAAGTCATCATCTTCGGGATTATATGAGTTCCAGATTTCAAGAAACATTATGGTAAAATTCCATACTGCGTCGCCTTTAAGCATTATTCCGCTGTCTTTCCAGTGACCGAACCTCACCCTGTGGTTTATATATTCATCCGCGAGGTTTATTCCTCCCGTAAAAGCGGTATCCCCGTCTATTATCATGATTTTCCTGTGATCGCGGTTGTTCATCACAACGGATATTATCGGTATTACAGGGTTGAATACGAGGCATTTTATACCGCGTTTTTCAATTTTTTCATAGTAATTGGAGGGTATCTTCGTAAGACATCCCATATCGTCATAGATTACGCGGACATCTACGCCTTCCTTGACTTTTTCGCTGAGAATGTCAAGTATCGTATTCCACATCTCGCCCTCTTCAATTATGAAATATTCAAGGAAGATGAACTTTTTCGCTTTTTTCAGTTCTTCGAGCATGTCTGCATACTGATATTCGCCGAGCGGATGATACTTCACTTGGGTATTTTTCCAGACGGGATATCTGGCGCAGTTTGATATATACGAGGCGCAGCCTGCCGCACGCGGAGACTTTTCCCTCAATTCTCTCTGGACCTCAGGGTCCTGCACCGCCATGACGTCATGGCTTTTCATTCCTTTTGCAAGTCTAAGGCGCATATACCTTGCGGGGCGCTTTTCGCCTATAAGCAGGTACAAAAGGCCGCCGAACAGCGGGACAATCAGGATAATTAAAATCCAGCCCATTCTATAGGCAGGGACATCGGTCTTGCTTATAACATAAAACGCCATTACAACGCTCAGAATTTTAAATGCGGTGGAAAATATCTCCGAATCGCCGAAAACTCTCATAAACATAAGCGCAATCCATGCAGCCTGAACCAATATAAGAACGACTGTAATAAACATCCTGCTTGTAAGAATTTTTAGCAGCCTGAACCTTCCTATGCCTATCACTCCCTGCCTATGCCGGCATCTGACATGCCGGCTGCGTTTTCGCAAATTCGGTCTTGCTGTTTTTCTGGTGCCTCACCTACTGTGTCAGACTATTTGGAATTATACCATTCATCCCCCGATAAATAAAGAAGAATATATTTTACTGTTTTCGGAAGGAGCAGCTCATGAGAACAAGAACACTGATATCGTCATTCATATTTCTTTCCTTATGCACCGTAAAAATCCTGCTCCCAAAACAGGCCGCGGAGATAAGGGGATACATAATCCCCGCAATAACGAGAGAGGCAGACCTGCGCGGCGATATCATCGCCTTGGGACGCGCAATTTCCGGTGACGGAGATTATGTATATGTCTGGCAACGCCTTCTCGGCGGAAGTTCAGAAAAGAGCGTTGCAAAATCAGATCCTGAGCTTTCTCCGGAACCGAGTTTCCGCCCAAGCTCTTCCAACTCTTCCGAAAGTTTTGTACTTTCAAACCTAATAAGCCAAAATCTCCGCGGCTATGAATGCCTTGTCGGTCTGCCCGAACCGGAAAGCTCTCCGGCAGCTTCATGCAATCCAGGCAAATCTGCTGTTTCGGAAACTTCTCCCTCGCCTTCACCTTCCGCCGAAATTTCGGCGGAAACACCGGATCCGGATTCCGCAGAGAAAGAAGCAGCGTCAGCGCGTGCCGCAAAGGCCGAGGCTTTTCTCCGGCAGCAATCCAGCTTTTCAGACTATTCTCTCCCCGCAAATGTCAGCCTTGATGCATCAGAACTTCCTTTTAAATATTCCTCGCCCGTTCTAAGCGTAGTTTCTTCCGGCTTCGGGTACCGCGTACATCCTATTGATGGTGACGTGCGGTTTCATTACGGCACAGATTTCGCCGTAGTTGACGGAAGCGACGTTGCGGCTTTTGCGGACGGAACTGTTCTCACTGTTCAGGAGTTCGATGGATACGGGCTGACGGTAATTATCGACCACGGATCCGGCTATACTACTCTTTATGCCCACTTGGGCCAAGCGCTCGTAAAACCGGGAGACAAAGTCTCCCGCGGCGGCAAAATCGCTCTTTCCGGCCATTCCGGACGCGTAACCGGCCCCCACATCCATTTTGAGCTCATGTGCGGAAGGACATATCTGAATCCGGAATTTTATTGCTGATGAAAAAAACTTTAAAGAGAAGTTCTGACAAACGATCTGCCCCGCCGTTCCGCATAAGGCTCGGTGGAGGATTTATGCTGTTTTTTGCCCTTGTTTATTTTTTTGACGACAAGGGTCTTATAGCCGCGCTTTTTCCCGCCGTCTTGGTTCACGAATTCGGTCATATCATAGCTTTGCGCCTGTTCAGGGCATATCCTACCAAGCTTAACGCCACCTTATCCGGCTTTGCTCTTGATTATTCAGGCTCTCTCAGTGAAAAGCAGGAAATGCTCGCTGCCCTTGCCGGTCCTGCCTTTGGTTTGATTTTTACCTTTATTTGCGCAAAGATGGGAGCTTACTGGTGCAGCGACTATCTCCTTATGTGCTCGGGGCTTTCTTTTTTGCTAAACATCTTTAACTTGCTGCCAGCAAAACCTCTTGACGGCGGCCGTATTTTAAATTTTGCCCTAATATCCGCTTTTGGCTCCGCATCAGCGCATAAGGTCATAAAGTATGCCGGCCTTATTACCTCTGCGGCGCTTATCTCCGGCGGTCTTTTCCTCATTGCCAAGGGCTGCGGCTTTTCTCTTTTTACCGCAGGCATATGGCTTTTTATACTGCAGCGTAAGAACTCTTGTAAATATTCCTGAAAAGGTATAAAATACTTAGGAAAAATAGATTGCCGAAACTGACGGCACTTAAAAAACGGATGTGTGATATGGACAAAAAACTTCTCCGCATATTGCCAAAGGTGCAAAAGCCCGCGCGCTACACCGGAGGCGAATATAACCAGATAATAAAAGACAAGGCCAGTGTCGATATACGCATGGCCCTTTGTTTTCCGGATACCTATGAAATAGGAATGTCAAATCTTGGCATAAGGATATTATATGGAATAATAAACGAGATGGACGGTGTCTGGTGCGAACGCGTTTTCGCACCTTGGGGGGATATGGAAAATGAAATGCGCTCAAACAATATTCCCCTTTGGGCGCTTGAAAGCGGTGACCCTCTTGCGGAATTCGATGCAATCGGCTTTTCAATCGGATATGAAATGGCCTACACCAATGTTCTCAATATGCTTGACCTTGCAGGAATCCCTATAAGAAGCAAAGACAGGCCCGAGCTTACCCCGCTTGTTTTTGCCGGCGGGACAAGCTGCTGCAATCCGGAGCCAATGGCAGATTTTTTTGACCTCTGTGTTATAGGCGAGGGGGAGGACGCGGACAGAGAACTTCTTTTGCTTTTGCGCGAAGCAAAGAAAACCGGTATGAGCAAGAAAGAGTTTTTATCTGAAGCCGCCAAAATTGAAGGCATTTATGTTCCTTCACTTTACGAACCCGTATATAATGAGGACGGAACCCTGAAAGAGCTTAGAACTCTCGAGAACGCCCCGGAATATGTAACCCGCCGTATTGTAACCGATTTTGACGGCAGTTATTTCCCCGTCAAACCTGTTGTGCCTTCAACGGAAATTGTCCACGACCGAGTAACTCTCGAGCTTTTCCGGGGCTGTATTCGCGGATGCCGCTTTTGCCAGGCCGGTTTTGTTTATCGTCCCGTCCGATCCAGAAATGTCAATAGACTTATAAACCAAGGTATCGATTCCCTCGAAAATACCGGTTATCAGGAGATAACCTTGTCATCACTCAGTACAAGCGATTACAGATCTTTAAACGGCCTTTGCGACGGTCTTCTGGATTTCTGCATTCCCAAGAGTATTGGACTTTCACTTCCTTCCCTCCGTGCAGATAATTTTTCAATGGAGCTTATGGACAAAGTTCATCAGGTTAGAAAAAGCGGTCTTACTTTTGCACCGGAAGCCGGTACTCAGAGACTGCGCGATGCGATAAACAAAAACGTACGTGAGGAAGACATCCTTTCCACCTGCCGCATAGCCTTTGAAGGCGGCTGGAATAACATAAAGCTGTATTTCATGCTTGGACTTCCGACCGAAACAGCCGAAGACGTTCTTGCCATAGGCGGTCTTGCCATGAAGGTCCTTTCCGCTTGGAAATCATATTCGTCAAACAAATCCAAGGGCATAAACATTACAGTGTCCACCTCCTGCTTTGTTCCGAAGCCCCATACTCCTTTTCAGTGGGAAGCACAGGTTGATATGGACGAATACCGCAGACGTGTAGCGTTGCTGCGAGGCAATATGAGAGCGAAGGCCATAACCTATAACTGGCATGATGCCGATACAAGCTTTGTTGAAGCCGTACTTTCCCGAGGTGACAGGCGTATTGGTACCGTTATCGAAGAAGTTTGGAAAAACGGCGGAAAACTTGATTCGTGGAGCGAATACTTCTCTTTTGAACGTTGGATGACCGCCTTTAAAAAATGCGGACTTGATCCGAAATTTTATGCGTGCAGGGAACGCCCCTTTGATGAAGTTCTTCCGTGGAGCCGTATAGATATAGGTGTAAAACCCGAATTTTTCCGGCATGAGCGCGAAATGTGCTATAAAGGTCTGCTTTCTCCCGACTGCCGCAAAAAATGTGAAAACTGTGGTGCTGTCTTGCTGATGAAAGGAGGGCGCTGCGATGGATAATTTAAGGCTGAAATTTTCAAAGACTGGCCGTGCCATATATATCTCCCACCTTGACCTCATGCGCACTATGCAGCGCGCTTTCTTCCGCGCAGGGTTGAAGCTTAAGTACAGCGAGGGATTTAACCCCCACGCGCAGATTTCATTTGCGCTCCCTCTTTCTGTCGGAACTGCAAGCTGCTGCGAACTTATGGATTTCAGACTTTCCGAATTTATGAGTCTCACCGAAATTCCTTTTTTGCTTAACAAGGCTCTTCCTGAAGGAATTTCCGTTCTTGAAGCGTATGAACCTCAGACTAAATTCAAAGACATAAAGTGGCTGGATGTGGACGGCGCTTTTGAATACGACGGCCGCAGTGCCGACGATAAGGTTTCGGGGTTGATGGATTTCTTTTCCCAAAACAGCATAATAATACCTAAAAAAAACAAAAGCGGCATTTCCGAAGTTGACATTGCTCCGTCTATAAAAAGCATAGAATTTGATTCGAGCGGCAGCTTCGTAAGGCTTAAAGCCATTGTTTCCGCACAGAATCCCACTCTCAATCCGGAGCTTCTTGTGTCGGCGCTGGAGCATCTTGCTCCAGAACTTGCTCCAGACTTTGGGGCGTTTACTCGCACTCAGCTTTATGACTGCGATATGAACATATTCAGATAATATTCGCCTTGCTTAGTTCTTATTATCTATAAAATTCTTCAGTTTTTCTGTATAGGGAAGAAAGTCTTGCGGTTGTCTTTTTAAAGTTTCCAGTCTATAAAAATTGATGATACGATGAAATTGCTATTTCTTTATTTTAAATAAAAAGAAGCCATTTTCTGCACCGTTCTCTCTGTTCCCGTCTTCTCCGGCGGGATATATGGGGTGCTGAAAATGGCTTTTCAAATTATAACGGGCGCTGAATTTCACGCCCTCTTCGCTGTTTTCTTTTCTCTATCTCTATATCAGCGAAAAAAGGAGTTGGCTAATTAATTTGGCTAATACCCTATTTGCACCGGATATGACCGGCATAAGTGCGTCAAATGAAAGCAATATCCGGTGCAAATATTTAAAAAGAAAGAGGAATATGGAGAGGAATTATGGAATCTATAAAGGTTAATTGGTAATGCGCTTTGTCATTTCTTTCGGTATTCTGCCTGTTCCCTGTCCGACATACTTGAAGACATCGACAGCCTGCTGAATTTGGGCATCCGAAAGGTGCTTAATCGGTCCAACGGCTCTTGCGGCAAGATAGCCTCGCGCAGCTTCTTCCATATACACTGCGGCATAGAGCGCCTGCTTAACCGAGGTACCTACTGTAATAACTCCGTGATGAGCAAGAATAACCGCCAGACTGCTGCCAAGATACTTTACGGTGTCAACGCCCATATCCTCGCTTCCGGGGGAACTGTAAGGCGTAACCTTTACGCTTCCGGCGCATGCATTTGCAAGAGTGGTCAGATCTGCGCGGAACTCATCCTCAATGAGGCTTATGGCAGTCGCATAGGGCTGGTGCGTATGAATAACCGCTTTCAAATCGGGGCGGTGTTTGAAAATATAAAGAATTGCGTCTGTATCGGAGGACGGCTTGCGCGAACCTTCGATGATGTTTCCGTCAATATCCATTACGACGATATCGTCTTCAACCATATCTTCATAGATCATTCCTGATGGCGTTACGAGTATTTCTCCAGTTTCCATGCGGGCGCTTACGTTGCCGCCCGAAAGGGCAATCAGTCCGTAACGATCAAGGCTTATTCCCGCTTTTATAATTTCGCGCTTTTGTGCTTCAAACATGGCTTAAAAACCTCCTGATAATTATTTGATAATTATTCTGGTCAAAACAGTTTCAGTAATTCTGCGGGTTTGTCGAAAACATATTCCGGATTATATTCAAGCAAATGTTCTCTGGACTGAAATCCCCATGTAACTGCAGCAACATCTACTCTGGCCGCCTTTGCCGTTTTCATATCAACGTCACTATCTCCTACATAAAGGCATTCGGTTTTAGCAAGTCCCATGTCTCCGATGTAATTTAAAAGGCATCTCGGATCAGGTTTGGATATGGTATCGGGAGTCTGTCCCGTTACGCTGTCAAAAATACCGGGATACAGGCTGCCTATAAGCGACTGTGCTATGGCGTGCGGCTTGTTCGTCAGAACACCGAGGATAATTCCTCTGCTCTTCAATTCTTGCAGAAGTTCGGGTACTCCCTCATATGGCATACTGCCTACGGCAGGGTTCTCAAGGTAGCGTTTTATATCATAATCGCGCGCCTGCGGCGCAAGCTTCTCAATATTTTCAGGCGGACAACCTCCCAATCTGAGCAGCTCATGATAGAACTCTTTAATTGGCAGGCGGCATAAATTCCGGCACTGCAGCTCGCTTATGGCGGAGAATCCGAATCGATCCAGAGTAATGTTGCAGTAGTGATGAACTGTCGGCAAAGTATTTACAACCGTACCGTCCAGATCAAAAATACAGGCTTTATACCCGTTCTTTTTATACGGTAGTGAAGTCTTCAAAACGGATTTCCTCAAGATCGTGTTCTTCAATTCCGAAATTCTCGCCTGTCAGCTTCTCAACGCCCTTTATCAGAGTCATAGCGTCCATACCATATTTTCTGAGAAGGTACATTTTGGAGGCTCCGTGTGCATAGGTATCCTGCAAGCCTACCTTGACAAGTTTCTTGCCTATTCCGTTTTCCGCCATCACTTCCGCCACCGCAGTTCCAAGCCCTCCTATAACGGTGTGATTTTCAATCGTTATAACGCCGTATTTTGCTTTTTCACAGGCTTCAACCACTTGAGGATCCGTAAAAGGCTTGAGAGTGGATACATGCAAATGCTGTATTGAGAGTCCCTTAGCCTTCAGTGCCGCGGTGGCTCGCATTGCTTCTTCCGTGCAGACTGATGAGGAAAGAAGCGCAATGTCGGTTCCTTCCGACAATATGCGTGCACGGTTGAATTGCATCGGCTCATTTGCCGGGAAGAAACGGGGTACGTCTTTGCGGAGCATTCTTATATATACAGGGCCGTTGAAATTATAAGCAATATCGAGCACACCTTCTATCTCCGTTGCATCACCGATATCGAAAATAGCCATATTAGGAACAGTACGGAGCACGCCTATATCATTTGTGGACTGGTGAGAAACGCCGCCCGGAGTTGTTATTCCCGGCACAAAACCAATAAGAACAACCGGCAGATTGGGATAAGCCAGACTCATTTCAATCTGGTCAAGTATGCGGCGGTACAGGAACACGCCGAACGTGTGCAGCATCGGGCGGAAACCTTCTCTTGCAAGCCCTGCGGCCCATGAGCACATGTTCTGCTCGGCAATCCCCATGGAAAAATAACGGTCCGGATAAACTTTCGCAAATTCCTTAACTTCGCATGATGTGCCCAAATCAGCCGACATAACAACTACTTCCGGGTGCTTTTCAGCAAATCTAAGAATGTTTTTTGAATGTGTATTTGTTTCTATTTTCATTGCTGCCACCTCACTTTACATTTCGTCATAAAACTTTTTAAATTCTGCTCTGTCGGCCTCTGTAATCGTCACAAAGTGCTTCGGGATCATCTTTTCCAAAAGAGGAATTCCCTGTGCCGGTGAAGTTTTGCAAAGAATCATAAGTGGTTTGCCTTCATGGGGCGTTTTCGCCGCGGCTTTAAGGGCATCTATATCATGGCCGTTTACTTCCACCGCTTCCCATCCGAAAGCCTTCATGCGTTCAATCATGGGTTCAATGTTCATAACATCCTTTGTCCAGCCTTCAACCTGTTGTCCGTTTACATCGACATAAATGACAAAGTTATCAAGTTTATAGAATGCTGCTGCCTGGAAGCATTCCCACGCCTGGCCTTCCTCAAGTTCCCCATCGGAAAGCATACAGTAAATTTTTCCTGTGCAGCCTTTAAGTTTATATGCATGCGCTGTACCAGCGGCAATGGAAACGGTTTGCCCGAGAGAGCCTGCGGTGTTTTCAAACCCGGGAGAGTGCTCCGCTCCTATCATCTCCATGTTCCATCCGTCTACATTGAATTTTTTGAGTGCGCTGTGTGAAATTCTGCCGCACTCCGCAAGAGCGCAGTAAATAACGGATGCGTAATGGCAACAGGAAACAAAGAAACGGTCTTTGTCCGGATCATGCGCCCCGTTATAAAGCGAGCCTTTCGGATAATCCATGTTGTCCGGAGAAGGGACTCCCGGGAAAGGCTGTGCTTCCGGGTTTCCAAGACTTGGTCCGATATTGAGTATATCCATATATAATGTGGCTACTATCTCGGCCGATGAACACGCTTGAGTGAGATAACACCCTCCCCTTTCGAGGGCTATGCCGAGGATCTGCTTGCGGATATTGGTTGCCGCCCGCGCGATCTGCTCGTTTGAATATTTAATGTCTGACATACAGCAGTTCTCCCTTCCAAATATATTTATCTTTAACCGCGCAATTTGCAATTTAATACTATATAGCCAAAGCTCCAGAAGGTTGGAATATGGCAGTATCTTTCTGTAAATATAATTTCACATTACTGAACAAATGTCAACACTATTTTATTCGCTATTTTTGACTAAAAGAGCATGCTAAACTTAGATATTTATACAAATTCGTCAGTACTGACAAAATATCGTTGACGAAAGTCGAATGTTTGGCTACAATTGAGCCAGAATAGATAGAAACTTAATTTCACAGAAACGAACAAATGACAAAACAATAACAATGATGGGGGTTAACATGAAAGCGGTAGTTAAAACAGCCAGCGGCTATGATAATATGATTTATACAGAGATTCCAGAACCGGAAGCCGTTGGCGACTTGGTAAAAATAAAAATTGCATACAGCGGCGTCTGCGGAACCGACCTCCATGCTTTCAAAGGAACTTATTCCAGCACGAAGCCGCCTGTAGTTTTGGGCCATGAGTTTTCCGGCATAGTTGTAGCCGTAGGGCCAGACGTAAAAAATGTTAAGGTTGGAGACCGAGTAACCAGCGAAACGACTTTTAAAACCTGCGGCATATGTCCAAGCTGTCTGAGCAAGGATTATAACCTTTGTGGAAACCGTCAGGGCATAGGCACGCAGATAAACGGAAGTATGGCGGAATATTTGGTGAGCAGAGAAGAAAGCGTTCATATTCTTCCCGATAATGTAAGTCTTTTATCCGCTTCCCTTACCGAACCTCTCGCCTGCGGCGTCCATGCAGTTATCGAAAAAGGTGATGTCAAAAAGGGAGATGTCGTTTGTATTTTCGGCGCCGGAGCTATCGGACAGATGGTGGCCCAAGTGGCAAAGTCCCTAAAAGCCACGGTAATAGTTGCAGGTCTTTCCACAGATGCTGAACGCTTTGCCATTGCCAAAGCCAACGGTGCGGACATTGTTGTAAACCAAGAAAAAGAAGATCTTTCCGAAATTGTGAAAGAACTTACGAATGGAGTCGGAGTTGACATTTCGTTTGAATGTTCGGGTTCTGTCGCCGCAGCGAACAAAGCGCTTGAAATAACCCGTCGTAAGGGCAAAGTTGTTCAAATGGGCGTTTTCGCCGATGCTAAAGTTCCAATACGTGCCGATTATATTCTGCATAAAGAAATAGTATATGTAGGTTCACGCAGCCAAAAGCCCAGTTCTTGGGTGACTTCAATTCATCTGCTTAAAGAAGGACTGGTAGTGCCAGAAAAAATCGTAACTCTTATCACGGATCTTAAAGACTGGCGCGATGCATTCAATGCCTCGCTCAATGGAGAAGGCGTTAAAGCAGTCATATGCTGCAATCCTGGAATGGATTGAGGCATCTGCTAACGGAACGGATTGACAAATAAGATTAAAACTGGTAGTTTAGAATAGCCAATCGACAAAAAAGACAAAAAACCGCGGAAACATAAGTTTCCGCGGTATAGGAAAAGGAACTTCAGTCGGCCAACTCCAAAAGCTTCTTTGCAAGTATTTCATCAACGACGAGCGTGTTGAGATATCCCCCGCGGACCGCCGCGAGCACGGCTTCAGCCTTAAACTCTGCCGCGCTTACTCCGACCGACCACTGAGCATGCTTCATTGCCTCCAGCGGAGCGCCTATAGTATATCGTCCTCTCTGGATTATCTCATTTCCGTCTTTGTCATAAGGTCTGGCAAGAAGATGTCCGACAGCCCCCTGTTCGATAAGCTCCATCCGGTCCTTATCGTTCAGGTTTCCGGAAAGCTGCAGTGAAGTACCTGCGTCAAATGACCCTACTCCTGTAATAATTATGTCAGTATGCATAGCTTTCTTAATTGTCGCCGCTATCTGCGGCTCAGCCATAAGATAATCATGGACAATTTTGTTCTCCACATATACGGGAGCATATATGTTGGAGTATGTTCCGCCAAGCTTTCTTGATATGCGAAGCGCGAGTTCGAGCCCATCAAGCTTTGGGTTCCCCGTTCCAAGACAGCCGACCATCTGGACGACATTGACATTATAATACTCACGGTCTTCAAGCATTTCGCAAAACTGGTGAGGTACGGTTCCCCAGCTTATCCCTATGGTGGTGTTGTTCTCCATGATCGCATAGAAATACTGAAGCGCTGTTTCGCAGCAGCGGCGGATTGCTTTCTCGTATTTGTATTCACCCGAAACGACAACAGCGTCCCTCAGGCCAAGTTTTTTGCGAAGAGCATACGCAAGCTGCGCATCTTTCAAAATAGGACTGTGGACAATAATTTCCACAACGCCGGTATCTTTCGCCTCGTCAAGAAGCCGCGATACTGTCGGTCTTGAAGTATTAAGGATTTTTGCTATGTCGTTCTGGTTTAGGTTTTCCTCATAGTACAGTTCCGCAACGCGGATCAAAAGTTCTTTTTTGTCATCCATTATGCCTTTCCTCCCGGAATATATGCCTTTATCCGTTGAAAGTATAGCACATTTGTTTCCAAAGTAAAATGAATAATTTTAAAAAACGGAGATATGAAATATGTTTAAACAGGCAACTACAATCAAAAATCCCACTGGTCTGCATGCTCGTCCCGCATCGCAGCTTACAGCTTTTTGCAAAAAATTCCCCGAAAAAATCACTATTGAAGTCGGAGGCAGCAGCATTGATCCTAAGAGCATCATTTCACTGCTTTCCGCAGGTATAAAGTGCGGAACTGAAGTTAATGTTATAGTTGAAGGCGAAAACGAAAATCTGGTAGGCGAAGAGCTTATATCCTTTATCAATGGGCTGACCGAATAGGAAGGAGCATTAACTTGAGCACTATAACCAAAGATCTTATAGTCTGCGGCGTTAAAGCCGAAAATGCCGAAGACGCAATAAAAACCATCGGCGCTTACCTTATAAACGGCGGCTATGTCAAAGATACTTACCTGCCTGCCGTTTTGGAGAGAGAAACCGAATATCCTACCGGGCTGCAGCTTAAAACCATAGGAGTTGCCATGCCCCATACCGCTGGCATACATGTTAATATTCCAGCCGTTTGCGTGGCAAAGCTCTCCGACCCGGTGGAATTCAGGCACATGGGTGATCCTGATACAAAAGTTCAAGCGCAGCTGATTTTCATGATGGCCATAAAAGATCCGGACGCACAGCTTGACACGCACCAAAAAGTAATGCGCGTATTCACCAACGAAGAAGCGGTAGAAGAGCTGAGCGCCGCCTCCGATAAGGACAAGCTTTACGAAGCGGCAATGAAATATATGGGGTAAATATTATTTTTAATATTTAAGAAGAAAGAAGTAAGGAGATGTATCACTAATGAAAAATGTCAAAATCCTATGTGTCTGCGGCTCGGGTACGGTAAGTTCCGCCATGGTCGCAAACAAGCTCAAAGAAAAGCTTGCAAAGCACGGCTATGCAGTAACTCCTGTTGAAGCAAGTCCGAATTCGGTTGAATCGGCCTTGGCTGCCGGCGGTTTCTCATTGATCGCTTGTGTTTCCCCTGTTTACAAGGATTACGGCATTCCTAAGGTTAACGCTGTTGGTTTGCTGACAGGGCTTGCCGAACAGCAGGTTATCGACGACTGCCTTAAAATTCTGAACGCTAAATAAAGCGTGTAAAAGGCAGACAGAAAAATCGGATTCATCGGCAACGATGGAAAATATTTTTGAGGAGGGTTTATTTTGTTGGGCTCATTTTTTCAAAGTCTAAGCAACGTATTCTCAACGCTCGGAGCGCCTGTGTTCGTTCCACTGATCCTGTTCATTATCGCTCTGTTCCTTGGCGTAAAGCCGAAAAGCGCATTTAATTCCGCTTTACTCTGCGCAGTCGGTTTAACTGGATTCAACCTCGTCATCAACAGCTACGGCGGGATAATCGCGCCCGTCGTAACCCGAATGGTAGAAAGTTCAGGCGTCAACCTGCCAGTTCTTGATACCGGCTGGCAGTCCACTTCCGTAATTGCCTATTCAACAACAGTAGGTCTTGTATTCATCGGCATTGCTATAGTGCTGCAGATAGTACTCTTCCTTGTAAAATGGACAAACGTTTTCATGGCCAGTGACCTTTGGAACAACTATTCCTTCATGGTTTGGGGCTCCATGCTTTATCTTCTCACAAAAAGCATGTGGCTTGCTCTTGCGGTCATGGTTATGCAGCTTCTCTACATTCTTTTGTTCAGCGAAGTTGCAGCAAAACGCTGGTCCACACACTACCAGTATCCAAGCTGCTGCATGACAGCTCCTCACCATTTGGAAGGCGTGCCTTTCGCAATCCTGATGAACTGGCTGCTCGGCAAAATAGGCTTCAACAAAATAAAGCTTGATGCCGAAACAATCCAGAAAAGATTCGGACTTCTTGGTGAGCCCATGTTCATCGGTCTTGTAATCGGCGCTCTGATAGGCATTATCGCTTACTTCAACGCTCTTGGCGCACTTGAAAGCTGGGGAAAAATCACAGCTTCAGCAGTATCCACCGCGGCCGTCATGGCTGTTTTCCCGAAAGTCGGAGGAATTTTCGCGTCTGCATTCTCTTCCCTCACGGACGCTTACAAAGCAAAAGCTATCGAAAGCGGCAAAAACCGCGAGTGGTATCTGTCGGTTAACGATGCCGCAGGTTACGGCGAACCCAACACCCTCGTAACCGGCATTCTTCTCATCCCCATTATGCTTCTCCTTGCTTTCATTCTTCCCGGCAACAAAGTTCTCCCCATGCTTGACCTTGTTGCTCTGCCGTACATGGTTGAGATTTTCGTCTGCATTTCCCACGGCAACATTGCAAAGAGCCTTATCACCGGTGCAATCTGGTTCAGCCTTGGTCTTATCATAGCTTCCCAGCTTGCTCCAACATTTACGGACGTTGCCGTTCAGGCCGGATTTGTTCTTCCAGAAAACGCAACAATGTATGTTATCAGCTTCGGTATCATGTGCCACCCCTTGATGGCGGGTCTCTTCTATGCGTTCTATTCCCAGAACCCGATTATCATCGGTGCGGTTGTAATTCTTTACTTTGTCCTCTACTTCCTGTTCAAAAAGCACAAAGAAGCCATTGTCAACTGGCTTGAAACTTACGGCGTTGAGGACGCAGGAAACGGCAGCGAGCCGCAGGTTGTCTGAGTATAAATTTTACCAGCTTTTAGCGGCTATATAAAGAGATCGCAGACAGAAAGCCGCTGTTGATAAAACAACAGCGGCTTTCCATATTATTGGAGGTATCCATGCTAAACACACTCACAAAAAAACCTCAGAATATTGTTTTGGTCGGGGACGCTTTTGTTTCCCCCGACACAATGGAAGCGGCGGTGCGCTCCTCAAAAATCAGCATAGGCAAAATAAGCAAAGCATACTGGGGAACGCCCGACAAAAGCGAATTTGCGGAACGTCAGCTTAATATCGAACGTCACGGAGCTGAGGCCGAAGCATGGGCTGACGGATTAGAGCAGCTTATGGAAGACTGCACAGTTCTGGTAACGCATTTCAACCCCGTTCCCGCTGCATTAATAGAAAAAGCCCCTAATCTCAAGGCCATATTGACCTGCAGAGGTGGTCTTGAGCATATTGACTTGAATGCCGCAAACAACCGCGGTATACCTGTGGTCAATGTAATAAGAAACGCCATCCCCGTCGCCGAATTCGCACTTGGGCTTATTTTGAGCGTAACAAGGAACATTTCCACGTCCCATCATCTTCTTATAGACGGAAAATGGGAAAAAGTATATCCAAATTCCGAATATACATCTACCCTGTCAAATATGACGGTCGGACTTATCGGCATAGGAAATATCGGCATCGAACTGGCTGTGCGCCTAAAGGCGCTTGGCGTATCCCTGATCGCCTTTGACGAATATATTTCAAAAGAACGACTGGAGAGGAACGGCCTTGCAGATATAAAAATGGTAGGTTCAATGGAAGAGCTGTTCTCAACAGCGGATATAATAAGCCTGCACCTCAGGCTCACTCCGGAAACCGAAGGGATTATAAATAAAAAATATTTTGATTTGATGAAGCCTACCGCATATTTTATAAATACATCAAGGGGAGGTCTTGTAAACCAGGCAGACCTTATCGATACACTTAAAAACCACCGCATAGCCGGTGCAGCACTGGATGTTTTCGATAAAGAGCCCTTGCCGGAAAACAGTGGTTTTTCCGGTCTTGACAACGTTGTGATAACACCGCATATTGCGGGGGCAACAGTGGACGCCATACCTATGTCTCCGTATCTTCTCATGCGCGAAACAGATAAAATAATCGAAAAAGGACTTACAGATCGAATAGTAAACTTCGACAAAATAAAAGGAGTGTGTTTGGAATGATACTGCAGGAAGAACGTGAAATGGTTGTCGAATACGGCAAAAAAATGGTGGAGCTTGGTCTTACCGTCGGAACTTTTGGCAATCTGAGCGTATTTAATCCTAAAGAAAATCTCATGGCAATAAGCCCCTCAGGTATGGACTATTACCTTACAAAGCCTGAAGATGTCGTAGTTCTCACGCCCGACGGCGAAAAGGTTGACGGCGACAGAAAACCGTCGAGCGAATATGATATGCACAGAATATTTTACCAGAGAAGACCGGGAATAAACGCTGTTGTACACACGCACTCAACCTTTGCGACAACTCTGGCATGCCTGCACTGGAGCATTGAACCCCTGCACTATCTTATCGCTTATTCCGGTGCTGACGTTCCCTGCATCCCCTATGTACAGTTTGGCACCTATGAGCTTGCGGAAGCGGCTTTTAACGCAATGGGCAGCGACCATTACGCCTGCCTGCTCGGCAATCACGGACTTTTGACCTGCGGCGGCACTCTGCCCTATACCATGGATATCGCGCAGCAGATAGAATTCGTTTCACAAATCTATTACTATGCCCGCACCGCCGGCAAACCTGTACTTTTAAGCGATGATGACCTTAAGGTCGTACTTGGGCAGTTCCAGAATTACCGTCAAAAATAGAACGGAGAGAGCAGCATGACAGAAATAAAAGGTCTTGGAGCCGCATCAGGCTGCGCGCGAGGCCACGCCGTTATATTCCGCACAGGCAGCCTGTCTCTTGAAAAAAAATTTGTTTCCGATACGGCCGCGGAAATTGAAGCTATGGAAAACGGCCGCCAGAAATACAATGAAACCTTGAAAAAACTGGCAGAGGAAGCACGTGTTTCCCACGGTGACAAGAGTGCTGAAATTTTTGAAGCTTACCAGGAAATAATTCAAGACGACGTTTTTTTCGGTCAGGTAAAGGACATTATACTTTCTGAAAACGTATGCGCTTCCTATGCTATCGAGAAAAAACGTGCAGAGGTGGAGGAAGCCTTCTCCGTCGTTGACGACGATTATCTTAAAGCCCGCGCGGCCGACATAAACAACGTCTGCCGTGAGCTTATGTCAGAGCTTCAGGGGATCAGTTCCGGAGACCCCTTTGCCGGAGCCGTCGGCGATGATCTCATAATATTCGCCGAAGACCTCACTCCGTCCGATACCGTCCGTCTTGACCGGAGCAGACTTAAAGGCATGGTTACGGAGCGCGGCGGAGTTACCTCGCACACTGTTATTCTTGCAAAGGCACTCGGTATTCCCGCCGTTGTCGGCTGCGGTCCCATGCTTGACCGGCTGGCTTCCGGCGAAACAGTTCTTGTAGACGGTTCGGCAGGTGTTGCAGTTGTTTCCCCGGACTCAAAAAAGCTTGCTGAATTTGAAGCTAAGAGCGGTCAGGCCGCAAAGATGAAGGCAGTTTATGATGAGTGCCGCATTAAGCCGGCGGCCACAAAGGACGGCTTTCCAGTAAGGGTAAACGTGAATTCGGGAGATAAAGAAAGCATAGCAACGTTCGATGCGGCAGGCTGTGACGGAGTCGGACTTTTCCGTACGGAATTCCTCTATATGGGTCATTCGGATTACCCTACCGAGGACGAGCAGTTCGAGGTATATAAGGATATGGCGGTTCGTACTGCCGGCAAAGAGCTTATCATCCGCACACTTGACATCGGCGGAGACAAACAGCTTGGCTATATGGATCTGCCGAAAGAAAGCAATCCTTTCCTCGGATATCGCGCCATCCGCCTTTGCTTGGATCGTACAGAGATGTTTAAAACCCAGCTCCGCGCCATTCTTCGCGCAAGTGCTTTCGGCAATGTGAAAATAATGTTTCCCATGATAGTAAGCCTTGAGGAGCTTCTCCGCGCCAAAGAGCTTGTTAGGGAGTGCATGGCAGAACTTGAGGAAAAGGGCTTCCCCTTCAATCCCGACATCCCTGTCGGCATAATGGTTGAAACTCCCGCAGCCGTTCTGATTTCCGATGCTCTCGCAAAACATTCCGATTTCTTCAGCATAGGTTCAAACGACCTCATCCAGTACACTACGGCAACAGACCGCATGAATGAACGGGTACAGTATTTGTATGACAGCTGCAATGTATCTGTTCTGCGCGCCGTAAAAACCGTATGTGACAATGCCCATGCAAACAATATCGAGGTGGGAATCTGCGGAGAAACGGCATCCGAGCCGCGCCTTATACCTCTCTGGTGTGCTTTTGGTGTAGACGAGCTTTCCGTTGCTCCGGCACTTGTCGGACGTACAAAATATATAGTGACACAAGTCACCAAAAGTGATATTATGGAAAAGACCGATAAAATTCTATCCTCCGGCAAAATATCCGACGCAAAGAATATGCTTGAAAAAATATTGGAGGAACTGGGCATATGAAGCAGCAAAAGCGCCTGCCAAAAAAAATGCCGAATAAAAGTACAAAAAATGATAAAATCGAGTTTGCCGGCGGCGACAGGTGTGTTTATTGCGGGAATTCCGTCAACGGCAATGATACAGTTATAGCCAAGGCGAGGGTTAAAACAAGAAGTTTTCCTGTTTGCGGACTTTCCTGCAAAGAAGCCGCGGAAAGCTATGTGGAGAATGACAAAAGACTGAAAAAGTATATGTATCTTCTAATTTTAGCCTCTGCCGCGTGCATACTAATAAGTTCGCTTTCCGCCGGTATGTCTTTTCTTATGAACATCGGCGTTGTCATTGCGGGTGCAGCTTTTGTTTTTCTTCCCTACCCAATTTCGATGTTTGAAACTTTTCAGCACACCCCCATACGCAGGGTTGTTGCAGTTTGCCGTGTAATAGGCGTTATTTTAATATCTGTCGGGGTCATATTTATGCTGTATATCTAAGTCATTCCGCAGTACGGAATCGACGGACGGAGCGCGGTATTAAACCGCGCTTCGTTTTATTTTTTCTACGGACAATTTTCCAGCGTTGGTATGGGCTCAAGTTCAAAATGCCGTTTCACAAAACGCAGCAAAGCAGAAATTTCCTTGTCCGGTACGGCGCTTCGCGGCGTACAGCAATATACATACCCCGGTTCCGGCGTAATCAGTCTGTGAATCCTTATATCAGGATTGACTATTCTTAGCGCCATAGAAGACGTAACCGTCGCTATCCCGATATTTTCGGTCATAGCATTGACATAGTCCAAACTGTAGTTGGAAGAAACAATAACATAAGGATGTATGCCGGTCAGCTCACAGAAATAATCGAACATACCTCTCAGCGCGTTCTGCGTCGATCCGGTTATTATGTTTTCTCCGTCAAGCAAAGAAAAATCTATCGGCTCATTTCCTTCAGCAAAAGGATGAGTCTTATGCATGGCAGCATACATATACCCCTCGCCCAGCGTTATAGTGTTGAACATCGACTTGTCAATAGGATTAACAAGAAAGGCAACGTCAATTTCCCCGTCAAGAAGTTTCCTAATACACTCCGCCTGTGTGTTCTCCACAATCTCTATATTTATTTCAGGATGCAGTTTCTGATAGTCAAAAATGAACTCCGGACTTCCGCTGTTCGACAGTCCCTGAGCAAAAGCAACGGTTATGCACGTTCTGTCCTTTTTTCTGAAGCTGTCAATCACTGAAATGGATTTCTCGTATTCATCGTACATTTTTTGAAAATGCGGATAAACCGCTTCGCAGACTTCGGTAGGAGAGGCCCCCAATTTTGAGCGTTCAAACAAAACTGCTCCCATTTCCTCTTCGAGCATCTGAATCTGCCTGCTAAGCCCCTGCTGTGTGATAAACAGTTTGGCACTTGCCCTTGAGATATTCCTTTCTCTATATAGCGTCAAAAATGACAGGACATATTTCATCTGCAACTGTAACACCACCTTTGTTAAACACTAAACATATTCTACAACGGTTTATTGTGGTTGTCTATTATTAATTGTTTTACACTTCAGTAATATATTGATAAAATTGTACAAGGAATTAGGCGGTTTTAAAAACCGTTTTGTTTTTACTGCTATTAGTTAATTTCTTGACGGCAAAAAAAGGAATTTGGGGTGGTAAAGTATGGCTGCGAGAGAGAAGATTTTGAAACTGGCAAAAAAAATCAGCGGTCCGACGGCGCTGATGATAAAAATTGACGAAAACGCTCCGGAATATTACGTTTTAGACTGCGTTGTAACAGATGAGATGGCTGAAGTCGGGCTTGCTATGGAACTCAGAAAGCCCCAGACTATAGCTCAGATAGCGAAAAAGTGCGGGAAGTCTTTGGATGAAACTGAAAGGCTCGCCCGTGAGCTTGCTCAGGTCGGAGCCTGCATTTTCCATGAAGAAAACGGCGAGGACGTATTTGAACTGACCGTCTATGTCCCCGGAGTAATGGAAAAGATGGTTGAAAACAAGGAATTGTGGGAAATATTCCACGCG